>JBIJBG010000033.1:0-13703 GCA_044345355.1 Flavobacteriales bacterium | reverse complement strand
CTCTTTATCGGATATTAATTTTTTAAATTTTTTATTGGCATGAAGAATGGCCAAATCAGGATCTTTCCGCATCCACTCAAAATCGATATACCCGGCATTTAATGCTATCTCCACATTTTCCAAGGCTTTCTGTTCAGAACCCAAAAGAGCATAACAGCAGGCGAGGTTGTAGTGTAAAGACGCATAGGCATCAAGCAAATCTATGGTTTTACTTTCTGAATCAATTCCATCAGCTTCAAATTTACGGAACAGAGAATCGCCCGTTAACCTGTTAAGAGGTGGAATTGCCTTGTTATAGAAACCGATTGCCTTATCCAATTCCCTTGCCTCAAGCATCCAATCTCCCGCATCAATATTTCTTCTGTAAGCAATTTCCGGATAAAGAGGTGCATAACAATGACCTAGCACGCGGGTCTCATATTTTACGGCAGAATCAGGAATATTTAATTTTTTATACGCTATAAAACTGAACAAGTCCGTTTTAAACGATTTGTTACCTAAATTCACATAGGTTATAATACTGTCATACTCTTTGCGTAAAATGAACTCTTTCATCAGCAATTCCTTGGCAATAGAGAAATTGGGATTCCCACGCAGGGCTTTTTTGTACTCATTTAATGCAGCAGCTTTATCGCCGAATTCATTATTGTAAATAACCCCTTTCAAACAATACACATACACGGCCGAAGGATCAAAATAAAGGGCAGAATCGAGCTTAATCATGGCCAACTCCTTCGGCAAATAAAGTTCAGACTGAGCATTCATTCCAACGGTGCGGCAGCTTTCCGCAAATAGAACCTGAGGTAATATACCCGATTCTTTTAATTTTTTATCGCCTAAAAGCTCCCTTAATATAGTTGCTTCAAAACTGATTACCGCTAAATCGAATCCTTTATCCTGATTAGTGGCTCCGGAAAGAAGCCATTCAATCAGCTCCTTTATATCCAATACAATTTTATTCGACAATAACAGCCTTGCTCTTTCCTTCAGCTCTTTATTTCTGTCAGAGGTTTTGATTATTTTTTTATACCAATCGTAAGCATGCGGCGGATCATAGGCAATGACTTTATGATTATCAAGTTGTTCGAGTAAGTGGTTATAATAGGTCAATGCGGTGCTGTCCCAATTCGCATTTTGGTCGGGAGATCTCATGGCAATCAACGGATTGTTTATTTCCATTCCCGGGCCTGAATTTCCAGCTGATAATGCCGTTTTATCTTTTTCAACCTGTTGGTTAAAGGCATACAACCGTTCATTTTTTTGAGCAATCACTTTTTCAAAATTACCGCTCAACCAAGGCGTCTGCGGATAAGCTCCGGCTTTTTCCGGAACTGTCTGCATAAGATATAGATACAACTCTCTAAGTGTAATTTTATCATCGGCATTTTTATCAGCTTTTCCTGAAAGACCATTAATGAGTTCATACGAAAACAGACCTCTGCCACCGCCCCAAAGCGAGCTTTCTAAGGACATTTCACCGGGCTGACAGGAAACCATTTTTATTTCATCCTGCCAGGTATCTTTCAAAATATTGGCAGCCGCTTCCATGCCTTCCCTTCCTCCGATTAAATTTCCGCTGCGACAGGCATCGGCAATAAAAATAGTCTGTACCCCCTTGGAAGAAAATGTAGCCAGCCAGCTTTTTAAATATACCAAACCGATGGCACCCATCGGATAAACACTTGAAGGTGAATCATACGGCAATAAATAAGCATCCTTCACAATTGTTTTAGTCTCCACGTCTCCGTGTCCGCTGAAATAAATATACACCTGATCACCCTTGCGGGCCTTATCCGAAATATAATTCAACATAGTCCAGAATGCGGCATTCGTGGCCTGTTCGTTTAACAGCATGTACATGTTTTCTTTTTTCACGCCGTTGCCGAGCAAAAATTCATAAAAGGCAAGCGCATCCACATCCGCATAGTTAAGGGAAGGAATACTGCTTTCTTTATATTTAGAAATTCCCACCACCAGGGCGTAAGCAGTTCCGGAAAAGGAGTCTGCAGATCCATCGGAGGTTTCTAAAATGGCGCCACGCGCCGTTATCTGACAAAAACACGCAACGCGTACGCTAAAAAATAAAAATAACCACGCAACCTTCATAAAGTAAATGTACACATTCCTTGTTTTTTAACCTAAAATTTCAGACAAACCGGAGCTTGTTTTCCGGTTGGCACTTGTTTTCTTTTACCTTCCGGGTGCAACGGCGGCCCTATTACTCCCTTTTTTTTAAACGCTGAAACCGGTCTCCGCGCGTTATGATTTGTATCCCGATTACGGCAAATATGACAATAATGTGGTGCCATTCATTCATCTTCCTACCTGTTTATGTAACCCCTGATGTGGGCATTTTTTATTTTCTTTGCTTGGAAATCAACTTCGGATTTCTGAGGATTTTTCCGCAAAAAATAAACCATGAAGGTATCATTTCAACACCGTCAGTCGGCCCATTGCGAAAACGGGGTTACCGCAGGACTGTTCAGTTTCAACGGCATCGACATGACGGAGCCCCTGGTTTTCGGCCTCGGATCAGGATTATTTTTTGCCCACATGCCTTTTATGAAATTATCGGGCATTCCCGTCACCGGTTTCCGTCCGCTGCCCGGAGTTATTTTCACACGCGCAGCCAAGAGACTGGGGATAAAAATGAAAGTGAAAACCTACCGGAACGAAGCAAAATCCATGGCCGATCTGGATGCAAATCTGGCTAAAGGAATTCCCACAGGATGCGTAGTTGGCGTGTTTCATCTCACCTATTTTCCGGCACCTTACCGATTCCATTTCAACGCACACAACCTGGTGGTTTTCGGAAAAGAAAACGGCAGTTACCTGATCAGCGATCCGGTGATGGAAACTCCTACAAGCCTTACCGAGCAAGAACTGAAAAAAGTACGGTTTGCCAAAGGTACTGCGCCGCCTAAAGGAAAAATGTATTGGCCAATGCATATCCCCGCACAGATCAATCTGCACAAGGCTCTCATCAAAGCCATTCGAAAAACCTGCTATGACATGACGGAAATTCCTCTTTCGTTTTTCGGAGCCAAAGGAATCCGGTATTTGGCCAAGCAGGTGCGCCGGTGGCCCGAAAAACTGGGGCCCAAAAAAGCGAATCTGTACTTGGGACAAGTGGTGCGTATGCAGGAGGAAATAGGCACGGGAGGAGCGGGCTTCCGTTTTTTGTATGCGGCATTTCTGCAGCAATGTGCCGGTCTGTTTAACGATAACCGATTTCGCGGATTTTCCGACCGCATGACAGAAATTGGCGATTATTGGCGGGAATTTGCCGTGGAAGCGTCGCGCGTGGTAAAAAACCGAAGCCATGGTGCCCACGATTTTGATTCCGTAGCCTCCATGCTGGAGCGACTGAGCGAAATGGAACAAACGCTTTTTACGGAGCTCTATATTCTGGCCAAAGAATTAGACAAAACCTATTGAGTTCCCCGAAAAGAAATGAGTAAAGCCATCATACATACCGAGCACCTTAAAAAAAGCTACAAAGGGCTTGAAGAACCCGTTCTTGATGACGTAACCATGGACGTAAACCGGGGAGAAATATTCGGAATACTCGGTCCGAACGGAGCGGGCAAAACCACCCTCATCAGCATTTTGTGCGGTCTCAGGGAATCCGACTCTGGGAAAGCGGAAATAGACGGTTTTGATATCAACAAAAACAGACCGGAACTGAAACGGCTTATCGGGGTAGTTCCGCAGGATATTGCCATTTACGACCGTCTGTCAGCCAGAGAAAATCTGGCCTTCTTCGGTTCCTGTTATGGCCTGAAAGGCAAAGCCCTGAGCAACTTGACCGATCATTATCTTACGAGATTCGGATTAATCAAACATGCAGACCGACCCGTAAAAACCTTTTCGGGCGGAATGAAACGTCGGGTGAACCTGATAGCGGCCATTATGCATGAACCAAAAGTTCTTTTCCTGGATGAACCTACGGTCGGGGTAGATGTGCAATCCCGCACCGTAATAGTCGATTTTTTAAAAGAATACAATACCTCGGGATGCACCATTTTTTACACCTCGCACCACATGAAAGAAGCGGAAACCCTATGCACGAGAGTCGGTATTATGGATAACGGACGCCTGGTGGCAGAAGGTTCTCCGGCGGAATTGATGCAGCGGAACAACAGCAACAGCCTGGAAGATGTATTCCTGACAGTAACGGGAAAAGACCTGCGCGATTAATACATTCCTATGAATCAAACTCCCCACCTGCTCATAAAAACCCATTCAGGGCTTGAAGATGTGCTGATTGAAGAACTCAACGAATGGAAAATTCCCGTGTTGGAAAAAGGGCTGCGTTGTGTGTACATTCCCTACAGCAAAGAAAATATGTACCGCTGCAACATGTTTCTGCGTACTGCACTCAGAGTGCTCAAGCCGATTGCAGAATTTCATGCAGTCAATGCAGACGAACTTTACCGGGAGGCGCTCCTCATTAAATGGGAAAACCACCTGAAAGAAAATGGCACATTCGCGATTGATTTCAGTGGGAAATCAGATTTTTTCACCCACCTTAAGTTTGCCTCCCTCAAACTGAAAGATGCCCTGTGCGACCGTTTCAGGCACCGCACGGGAAAAAGGCCCGATGTTGATAAATATGAACCGGATCTGCTCATTAACCTACACGTAAATAAAGATAAAATAACCATTTCCGTAGATACCGGCGGAGACTCGCTCCATATTCGCGGAAGCAGGGGAGTACAAACGGAAGCTCCCATAAATGAAGTACTGGCGGCGGGCTTAATCCGCCTGAGCGGATGGGATCGCCAGAGTGAATTTGTGGATGGCATGTGCGGAAGCGGTACCTTCACCTCGGAAGCCATGGCGCTTTCTTTTCACAGGGCACCCTGCCTTACAAGGAAAGATTATGCTTTCAAAAAATCGCCCGATTTTGATGAGTCGCTTTACGAGGCATTGCAACAGGAAGCAGAGAAGCGTGTAAGTACAGATTCATCCTGCCTGTTCCGGGTGAATGATCTGTCGGAAAGGGCGGTTCAAAAAGCACGCAGAAATATTCAATCTCAGGGCCTGGATAAATATGCCCGTTTCAGCACACAGGATTTTTCCGCATTAAAGCCCCTGTCTGAAAAAGGAGTAATCATTTTAAATCCTCCATACGGAGAACGCATGCAAACGGATAATTTACGTGCGTTATATGCATCGGTAGGTACGGCACTTAAACATGCATGGCCCGGTTTTCGTTGCGGTATCATTTCCTCGGATCGTGACGCCCTCAATGAAATCGGACTGAGGCCTGAGCTAAACCGTACCGTTTTCAATGGTGCCCTGGAGTGTAAGTTTCGGGTGTACAGCCTGTATGCGGGAAGCAAAAAGACCAAATTATTGCCCGAGTAGTCTGTTTTCTTGCCTTATAACCATTCCGTCGGTTAATTTCCAATACCCTTTCTAAATCACTCCGGGTTCAGGCCTTTCATGGTAAAGGAAATCCGTTTTCGCAAAAGATCACATTCGAGCACTTTCACCTTTACATGCTGATGCAGGCGAACCACCTGTGCAGGATCGCTCACAAAACGGTCGGCCAGTTGAGATAAATGAACCAGTCCGTCCTGCTTTACGCCCACGTCTACAAAACAACCGAAGTGGGTAATGTTGGTCACTATACCGGGGAGAATCATGCCCGGCATCAGGTCCTCGGGCTTACGAACCTGGGCATCAAACTCCATCATTTTAAACGATTTCCGCGGGTCGCGACCGGGTTTCAGCAACTCTGCCTTTATATCCTCCAGCGTTGGCAAACCCACATCTCCGGTTACATAGTCATTTAGCCTTATCCGTTCCACATGTTCGGAGTTTCGGATGAGATTTTCGGGTTTAATACCCATATCAGATGCCATTTTTTCTACCAGAGTATACCGTTCCGGATGCACGGCCGAATTATCCAGCGGATTTTTTCCCTCCCGGATGCGCAGAAAACCGGCACATTGTTCAAACGCTTTTGGCCCGAGTTTGGGTACTTTCAATAAATCGGCACGTGATGCGAAAGGACCGTTTTTAGCGCGAAAATCAACGATATTCTTTGCCAAAGCGGGTCCCAACCCGGAAACATGGGTAAGTATGGGAAATCCGGCAGTATTTAACTCCACCCCTACTTTATTTACGCAACTTTCCACCACACGATCCAATTCCTCTTTAAGTAATGCCTGATTCACATCGTGTTGGTACTGCCCTACACCCACCGCTTTTGGATCGATCTTTACGAGTTCTGCCAGCGGATCCATCAACCTGCGGCCAATGGAAACAGCCCCACGCACGGTAACATCAAAATTTGGAAACTCTTCGCGTGCAATCGCAGAAGCCGAATATACCGAAGCCCCTGCCTCACTTACCGAAAAAAGTTTCACCTCGGAATCTGCCGGGAAACGGATATGAAAGCGGATAAAATCTTCCGTTTCGCGACCTGCCGTTCCGTTTCCTATGGCTATAGCCTTTATTTTATATGCCTCTACCAGACGGCGCAACGTTTTTGCCGCCTTATCTTTATCATTTTGTGGCGGATGCGGATATACGGTTTCATTGTGCAGCAGGTTTCCCATTTCATCCAAACAAACTACCTTACATCCGGTGCGAAAACCCGGATCTATCGCCAATATGCGCATGGGGCCGAGGGGTGGCGCCATCAACAGTTGAACCAAATTCTCACCGAAAATCCGGATAGAGTCCCGGTCTGCCTTTTCTTTTAATTCGGCCTTCACTTCGGTTTCCATGGAAGACCAAAGCAACCGGTTCAACCCATCGCGAAGTGCCTTTTCCACATATATACCGCATTTACCGTGAGAAACCCGCATATTTCTGCGCAGAATATCCATCGCACGGTTTTCATCTACTTGCACCGAAAGAGACAAGACTCCTTCATTTTCACCTCGAAATACGGCTAAAATGCGGTGTGCCGGCATACGGGAAACCAACTCGGAATACGCAAAGTAGTCCCTGTATTTTTCAGACTCCGCATTGGCTTTTCTGGATTTTTTAGCGGTGAGATTTCCTTCACGAAAAAATAATCTACGCAAAAATTTTCTGGTATCTGCATCTTCAGCCACCTGTTCAGCCAAAATATCCATGGCACCTGCAAGAGCATCATCGGCAGAGATGCCTGCCCTAAGGGCATAACGTGCCGCTTCCTCTTCCGGATCTCGAAAATGACCTTTCAATATACCTTGGGCCAAAGAATCAAGCCCCTTTTCTCTTGCTGCCGACGCGCGCGTTTTTCGCTTCGGCCTGAAGGGTAAATAAATGTCTTCCAGTTCATGTTCGTCTCGGCATTGGTTGATTAATTTTCCAAGCTCATCGGTTAAGTGGCCCGATTCAAGAAGGGAATCCATGATGGTCTTTTTCCGTTCCTCCATTTTGGCCATCCGCAGCAGCCATTTTTGAAGTTCCGCCAGTTTCACCTCATCCATTCCACCCGTAACCTCTTTGCGATATCTGGACACAAAAGGAATGGTCATACCCGCATCAAACAATCGGGCTGTTTTCAAAACAACCTCAACCGGACAATTTAGTATTTCGGAGATAAAGGGCGCATAAACCTGATGATCATTCATATTTTATTGAAAAAAGCAAACTTTTAAAGTAACATTTTTGTGGTGTATTCAAATATTAGATTACTTTTGAGCAGAAATCAGTCCGATCAAATCCCTGTTAATCTTTATGCATCTCCTTCGGGAGATGTTTTTTTTGCTATTACCATCCAAAACATGGGAGAAAAAGAACCTAAAAAAACAGGTTTCCAACCTTTTCCGTCTTCTGCCGAATCCATAATGCCAAAATACCCTTCAAGCGAAACATGTCGTATGATAAAATCAGGCAAGGTATCCGGTAATTCAGCCTGATACCCTTTCATGATGGTCTGCGTTTCTGCATCCGAATCGGTATAAATGTTCAATACCAGATAATCGGGATTAATTTGGCGAAAATAGCGGTCCAGTTCTGCGAAAAGTGCTGACCTTCGCAAGGCTGCCTCCAGCGGGTCGCGGCAATACATTGTGGCCCAGGGATTGTATCCTGATTCATAAAGCGCCCTACCGACCGTTCGGTCGCATAATCCGAGCCAATCTGTGAAAAAATGCGAAGGCGCATAGTATGCCGTGGCACCGGCATCAGTAAGCAATGCTTTTTGGCCGGGCAACATGTTCTTTTCCAGATACTTTCCGGCAGCTATATGGGCATTCCCGAGTGCCGGTAAAACACCCGTATAGGCGATAAGGGACTTTTTGTAGTAGGAATAATAATTGACGGAAAGGAACACCGCTAATAAAAGAGATAAAAAAGTCGGACTTATCAAAAACCGGCGAAATGCATTTCCCCAATTTTCTATGAAAACCAAGGCTCCAAGAAAAAGCATGGGTATCGCAGGCAGCATCAATCTGTTTTCGGGCAGAATGTCCCCGCCTACCCACACAAAATAAAAAAACCATCCAGGAATAATCAGCAGCCAATATCTCAATTTTGACTTGACCAAAAAACCTAGCAGACTGAAAAAAACAGGCAAAAAATTGAAGTAATCCCTAAAAAATGAATGTAAGCGTCCCAGTCCGTAACGCTTTAGATAATAGCCTCCGCCGCCTTTGGCGTAGTAGGTATTGGGAACCCAGTCTCCAAAATACTGATACCGGAACAGCATCAAACCGAAAAAAGCACAAAAAACAGACAGGCCTAGGAGAAGAAAACCTCTTTTTCGTAAACCTTGTGAAGGGAAAATGACGACAAAACCAAGCAGAAACAAAGAAACGGGAAATCCCTCCGGGCGGGTGAGGATTAACCCCACGGCCACAAGCGATAGAAGCCATAAACGGTAATTCCCCCCACGCTCATGCCAATCAGTGGCCAACAAAAAACCCGAATACATCAGAAAACCAAAAAAAGGAGTTTCCAATCCACCGTATGACCATAACCAAAAAGAGGGGTACATAGCCATAAGCAGAACAGGCAGAACCCAGGCTAACTCATCAGTAATCCACCTTCTGCAAAATAAGGCAAACACGGCCAACCAAAGTAGGGAAAACAGAAGGCTCATTCCCTGAAAAAGCAATGGCAGTTCATTCGTAAATAAAGCCCCGAAAGCACCCATGAGCGTCCACAGAATTGAAGTGGCTCCTTCTACGCGTTCTCCCGGATTATAGACAAAACCATCGCCATGGGCCAGATTATGGGCATAACGGGCAAAAATAAAGGCATCGTCCTGTAAAAAGTACTTACAATCTCGCGAAAGAAAAAGAAAGAGACCTACAATCAAACCGAAAAGGAACGTTGTTCTAAGCTTATTCATGAGGAAATAATTGTTCTAATTTAAACCCTCTGGAACCCTTCAGGAGAATGGTTGCCCCCCCGATGGGATGCTCTTTCATATAGTTGCCCGCCTCCTTCGTATCAGAAAAACAACGAAACGGGGTGTGCTGTGCCGCTCTGGAAAATTCAGGCCCGATCAGCCACACTTCATTAATTCCGCAGGTTTCCAAAAACCGCACCATAGCCTTGTGCTCCTCTGCGGCATGCTCACCCATTTCCAGCATATCGGCCAAAATCAGCATGGAATGCGGTGCGTTCATATCCACAAAACTTTCCACGGCGAGTTTCATGCTGCTGGGGTTGGCATTGTAGCAGTCAAACACGACCGTATTGCTTCCCACGCGGGAAATCTGGGAACGGTTTAAACCCGGACGGTATCCTTCCAACGCCCGTCGGATATCCGATTCGGGAACGGAAAAGAAGCGGCCGATGGCCACTGCGGCTAAAATATTGGGCAGATTGTATTTGCCGAAAAGATGGGTCTGCACGGATCCACCATCCGGAAAATCTACCTCGGCCAATACAGAATCTTCGCGAAGCGCTCCGCGTACGTCGGCATCAAATCCGGAGCCATAAGTAATGCGTTTGATACGGCCTGATTCATGCATCAGGTCTGCATCATCCGCATTTACGAATGCCGTTCCGCCGCTTTTGCGAAGCCAATCGAATAATTCCGCATTGGCCTTTTTAACTCCTTCCACACTTCCGAAACCTTCCAGATGATCCTTGCCGTTGTTGGTAACCAAACCATACTCAGGTCTGGCGATTTCGCATAAAAAAGCGGTTTCTTCAAGATGGTTGGCCCCGATTTCCACCACCGCCATTTCATGTTCAGTGCCTATGGAAAGCAACGTGAGCGGTACGCCGATATGATTGTTCAGATTCCCTTTGGTAACGGCGGTTGTATAGCGGGTTTGAAGAACGGCTCCAACCAGTTCTTTGGTGGTGGTTTTTCCGTTGCTTCCGCCGATGGCGATTACGGGAATCGATAACGATTCGCGGTATTTTCGCGCCAAATCCTGTAGCGCGGTAAGCGTATCTTCCACTACGAGAAAACCATTCGTTCTCTGTAAATCATGGCGGTCGGTAATGACGTATTCGGCTCCATTTTGCCTGGCATCTTCGGCAAACTCATTCGCATCGAAACGTTCGCCCTTCAGCGCAAAAAAAATAGATCCGGGAGGAAGGTTGCGGGTATCGGTGGAGACCGGTGCTCCCGCCTGAATACATTTAATCAGCAGGTCATATGGCAGTGAATTCATAATGCAAAGAAAGTAACCCCCGGATAGAAAAGAAAATTAGTTCAAAAGAAGACAAAATCTCTCCCGTTTGAAGAAAATAAAACTCCTTTTTCGGTATTTTGCCGGCATGGAAAACACTCCGCCTATTTTACTGTCTGAATTCCAATACGAACTACCCGAAGAGCGCATCGCGCTGCATCCGTCGGAACGCGGAAAATCCCGATTGTTCGTATACAGGAACGGCCAAATGGAGCACCGGCAATTCGACCGGCTGGGTGAACTGTTGCCCGAAAACAGCCTGCTTATTTTCAACGAATCTAAGGTTATCCCCGCACGCATAGCCGGGGCAACCGCCGATAAGAAAGCAGTTGAGCTGTTTTTGCTTAAACCTGCCGGCGTTTTGGCCGATCCGGTGGTGGCGCTGAACCAAAAAAAGTCAACCGTTTGGGAATGTATGATCGGCCGCCGAAAAGAATGGAAAGAAGGCGCTGCGCTTGAATTTTTTCCCGAAAATATTCACCTGACCGCTACCTGGGAAAATCGGGACAAAAATCAGGTGCGGTTCAGCTGGTCGCCTGCAGAATTACCATTCGCATCCGTGCTGGAAGCAGTGGGGAAAATTCCGCTGCCTCCTTACATTGAGCGGGAAACAGAAGAAAGCGACAAGGAAACGTACCAGACCGTATACGCCAAAACTGAGGGTTCTGTAGCAGCCCCCACTGCCGGACTCCACTTTACGGAAGATATTTTGGCTGAAATAAAAGACCTTGGCCATTCTATTGATTTTGTTACCCTGCACGTGGGTGCGGGCACATTTCTGCCCGTGAAAACCGAAAATATGCTGGAACACCCCATGCATACCGAGTTGATTTCAGTCAATCTGGATACGGTGAAAAAAATAGCGGCGCATCGGGGTCCTATTATTCCCGTAGGTACAACATCCCTTCGCACCTTGGAAAGTCTTTGGCATTTAGGGGCAGCCGATGGTTTTTCCGAACGGGTGGAGCAATTCCCGGATACCGCAAAAGAAATTTTCCCGATGCATGAATCCATGGAAAATCTTTACGAAAAAATGCATCAACGCAAGCTCAATCAACTTACGGCCGAAACGTCCGTCATGATTTATCCCGGATATCGTCTGCACGCCTGCGATGCGTTAATCACCAACTTTCACCAGCCCGGCTCTACGTTACTGATGCTCATTGCCGCCCTCATCGGTGAGGATTGGAAAAAGGTGTATTCCGAAGCGTTAAAAGAAAATTACCGTTTTCTGAGCTACGGCGATTCCTCGCTGTTGTTCAAAAAATAAATACGCGTCCTATAGTGGGTTTGAAGCTACGACTTGGCCTTATACATTTTCCCGGGCAGATTGCCGACGAGGCCTTTCAATTCGAGATTTAATAAATTGATGGCTGTTTCTCCCTGAGATTGTCCGCTGAGCAGCACGATTTCATCCACGTGCAGAGGTCCTTTTTCACGTAAAACATTAAACAGTCTGTCTTCTCCCGGTTCCAACATGGGAAAAAGTTCGGGGGTAAAGGATTTTCTTCCTTCCGGCTTTATTTTCCAGCCCATTACACGGCATACATCGGCGGCATTTTCCACCAGCGAGGCCTTGTTATATTTAATGAGTGCATTGCATCCGCGGCTCCAGGTATCATCGGCCCTGCCGGGAAGGGCCATTACCTCGCGGCTGTAGGAGAAGGCAATATCCGCGGTAATTAAGGCACCGCCCGATTCGGCCCCCTCCACTACGATGATTCCGTCGCACAGACCGGCAATGATCCGGTTGCGTTCGGGAAAATTGGACGCATCCGGAATGGTTCCGTGCGGGTATTCGGCAATCAATCCTCCTTTATCCAGCATTTTGGCGGCTACCTGCCGATGGTTTGACGGATACACCGTATCCAATCCGTGACCCAATACCCCGACGGTAGCAAGATTTAATTCCAGGGCCGCTTTATGGGCGCAGATATCAATCCCCAGAGCCAGGCCGCTCACGATTACCGGATTCAGATCCGCAATCTCCTCCAACAGTTTTTTGCACCAGTCTTTGCCGTACGGGGTAGCTTTACGGGTGCCCACCACCGCCAGCCATTTTTTGGCCTGAAAAGGAAGATATCCCTTCGCGAAGAAAAAAGCGGGCGCATCGGAACACTGGGAAAGTCTGAATGGGTAGGCGGGAGAATTATACAAGATGACCTGTATGTCTTCGTCGCGGCAAAACGCCAGTTCCTTTCGGGCAAAAATAAAATCGGCTTCGGCGCGGATTTTATCCACCCATTGTGCCTTAAAACCCGTTCTTGATGAAATATCAGCGGCTTTTGCGGAAAACAATTCAGCAAGCTCGGGAAATTCCTCAAGCAGGAATTTCAGGGTTTGACGGCCTACTCCCTGCACCCGGGAAAGAGCCAGAGCTATTTCTAAATTTTGCGGGTTCAATGTGCGACTTGGATTAAATTTCTATTTTGGCGGTCATAAAAGTAAGACTCAAACTTGTAACTGTATGAAAAAAATGTTCACCCTCCTTGCCCTCACGGCAGGTTTTGCAGTGAGTTGGGCCCAACAGGCCACGCTGAAAGGTACCGTAGTCAGCGGGGAGGACCAGACTCCCGTTCCATTTGCCAACATTGCGGTAACCGGTACCAGCGGCGGAGGTACTACCGACATGAACGGAAAATTTGAACTTAAACTCAATGCGGGAAGCTACACGCTGAAAATTTCCTCTCTCGGCTTCGCCAATAAGGAAGAAAAAATAACCTTGGCCGCAGGAGAAACAAAATCCATTTCCATTACCCTGCCCAAAAGTGCGGTAGATCTGGCCATGTTTACCAAAACCGAGGGTAAATACGAAAAAAAGGTGGAAGAACTCACCGTTTCTTTGGACATCATCAAGCCCAACATTATTGAGAATAAAAATGCGACCAGTGCAGATCAGGCGCTGCAACAGACTCCCGGATTGGTTATCGTGGATAGTGAACCTCAATTGCGGGGCGGCTCGGGTTACAGCTTTGGTGCGGGCAGCCGCGTCATGGTTCTGGTTGACGATCTGCCCCTGCTTTCGGGCGATGCGGGAAGGCCTTCCTGGGGTTTTATTCCCGTAGAAAATATCGAACAGATCGAAGTGGTGAAAGGAGC
>JBIJBG010000220.1:0-3833 GCA_044345355.1 Flavobacteriales bacterium | reverse complement strand
AAATCCCAAATCCGTAATCAGCCCAAATTTCAACTGATACCCGGATACATTCAACTCCGTATTGGAAAAGGAACTTTGCACCTGTACTCCGGAATTATACAACGGAATCATCGGCACGGCATACATCAGCGTCGGCTTCAGCGTAATGAACTCGCCCACCTTAATGCGCCCGCCTACGGCCATGTGTATGTCAAACTGCATGTTGAAGTTTTTGCCCTGCCCTTCACTGTCCGTCAATCCATGCACTATAAACGAGGATTTTGCCGGATCTTCTTCCGCATTGCCATACTGACTTTCCACAGTATAACGTCCGCGGTAAAAACTGTAAAACGAGACGTTAAATCCACCGCCTACATGAAAATGGCTCCACTCCTGCCCCAGATTCAGGTAAATTCCGGGATAATACATGCGCCCCTGCTCCCTCACCTTCAGGGTAAAATTAATCACATTTCCGTTGGCATCTATTCCCTGAACGGGCAACACATCAGAAGAAATTTTCATACCCTTATCGCGCATGTTGATGCCCGCCCGCATGGTTAAACCGCGCACGAGCCGTATACGCGCCCCAAGTCCCACATCAAATCCGAAACCGATGGTACGGGTAGAATATAACTGGTTGAGCGAAGTGGGATAATTCACAAAATTATACGTGGCAAAAACAGGAACATCCAATCCGAAACGGCTGCCCTTCTCCTGCTCCACTTTATTCCTGATCAACTTAGGCCCGGTAGTCTGGGGCTCATCACGCTCCTGATCGGGTCGTGTTTCCTTCGGCTTGCCGGAATTCGTCCAGGCATTGTACTCTTCCGTTACGGCCTCCATATCGAAATACCCGTAGGTTTTACCCGTAATCTTTGCTGCAAGCTGCGGATAATCGTTAAAATATAACGCCATGTCACTCCGGAAACGGGAAGGCTGAGAGGGCACTTTAATTAAACCGCCCCCTTTTTTGCGGATGTAATAATCGGTAACCACCTCTTTTTTTCCCTTCTCTTCGCGGTAGGTGTAGGAAAACAACGTGGCATCACCCTCCACCTTCGCTTCCATAAAAACGCTTTTTCCTTCCTCGTCTTTCAGCGAATAAAAATTCTGCCTGTTCAAGGAATAAAACTTCAGTTCACGCGCCTGATAACGCTTAGGTCCGTTGCTGTTAAGATCCCATACCTGTATCTGCTTGCTCATACGCTCTTCCCTGTCCGGTTTGATACGAATTTTCAAAGTATCTCCGCCGGAAAGTACGATGACTCCCGGCTCAAAATCCGAAATGGACACCTGGGCGCCTGCTGAAAAAGCAGAAAACAAAAAGACGGCAAGAAAAACAAAGGCTCTAACCATGAGCATTTTTTGATTATACACAAGCAAATGTAAGGTTTAATCCCTTTGCGGAATCAGACGGGGCTTATTTTCCGAGCACCGCAATAGAAAAAAGGTAATTATTGCTACAACCTGATGCCTTGCGGATGGCGCAACACATAAACAGACCACGCATTTTGCAGAAAACCGCTGCCATAACCGATTAACTGGACCCAGGAAGCCGCCACACTCAATACACCCACCGATACACTTTTATTCTGCAGGGCAGAATCCATAAAAATGCCCGCACCATAAACCGCCAAAAGAAGCGACATGCCCACAGCCAAAGGGCAACAAATCAACGGCGATAAAAGCCAAAATACATGAAATATCAGGAAAAAAGCGGGAAAAAAATGGGTCAGCTTCAGCTCTTCATTATGTCTGCGGAACAGGTTGATGCGTGCTGCACCGAACCGCTTCACCTGCCTGAAAAATTTGGGAAAATCCGTTCTGCGTTTGTGATACACGTACGCCTCGGGAATCAGCACACTTTTAAAACCAGCCTTAATCAACCGTATGCTGAGTTCAATGTCTTCCCCGCATGTAAAATCCTCCGCATAGCCGTTCACCGAGAAAAACGCGGATCGCCTGATGCCCATGTTGAAACCCCTTGGGTGAAATTGGCCCACATGCGTTTTTTTTCCGCGGATGCCGCCTGTGGTAAAGAGCGAAGTCATGCTGTAGGATATCGCTTTCTGAATATCCGTAAAACTCGCATGCGCCGCATCGGGCCCGCCGTATAAATCGGGTTTTTCACGTTCAATAGCCTCGCCGGCCAACCGCAGATAATCAGGCGGAATAAGGCAATCGGAATCGAGAAACAGCAGCCATTCGCCGTTGGCTTTTTCAGCACCTCGGTTTCGGGCGTTGCTTACCGGAAGGTATTTTTCATACACCACCTGCATATTAAGCTTTTGCAGAAAAGGAACCAAACCGGGCCGTACATCGTCTGCCGGACTTCCGTCTGCAATAATCACCTCAAAATCTTTGCGGGTTTGCATGCACAGACTTTCCAAACATTCGATGACCTCTTCCGGCCTGCCGAACGTGGGAAGAACGATGGAAAAAAATACGGGTGCGGACATCAGGATTCCAATCGGATTTTTTGCCGGATCAGGTAATTGTTCCGTTCGCCCGAATTGCGCAGAATAAGCTCACCCAGAAAACCGGTCATAAACAGCTGGGTACCCAAAATCATGCAAAGCAATCCGAGATAAAAAATGGGACGTTCCGTCATCTGGTATTTCAGGAATGCGAATTTGGCCACCAACAAATACAGGGCAATCAGGAAACCCGATGCAAACAGAACGATGCCCATAGGCCCAAAAAAGTGCATGGGTCTTTTTCCGAAACGGGAAAGAAATACGATGGATAATAAATCCAAAAAGCCATTCACAAAGCGTTCGAGCCCGAATTTGGTAACTCCGTATTTACGGGCTCTGTGCTCTACGGCCTTCTCGCCTATTTTGGAGAAACCGGCCTGTTTGGCCAGCACGGGAATGTAGCGGTGCATTTCACCGAATACCTCCACCGACTTCACCACCTCGTTTTTGTAGGCTTTCAGCCCGCAGTTAAAATCGTGCAATTCTATGCCGGACATTTTCCGGGTTGCCCAGTTAAACAGTTTGGTGGGGATGGTTTTGGAAAGCGGATCATAGCGTTTTTTCTTCCATCCGGAAATAAGATCAAATCCCTCTTCGGTAATAAGCCGGTAGAGTTCGGGAATTTCGTCGGGACTGTCCTGCAAATCGGCATCCATGGTGATGACCACGCGCCCTGCCGCGGCATCAAATCCTTCGAAAAGTGCGGCCGATTTTCCGTAATTTCTGCGGAAGCGGATGCCTTTTACTTCCGGAAACTGCTCACTCAACTGCTCAATAACAGACCAGGAATTGTCTTTGCTACCGTCGTCGATGAGGATTATTTCAAAGCGGAAATTATGTTCGCTCATGACCCGTTTCAGCCATTCGGTAAGTTCCGGGAGAGATTCTTCCTCGTTAAAAAGAGGAATGACCACCGAAATATCAAGTTCCGGATTGTTCATGATTCATTTTTCGGTTAAAGATAAGGGCTGCCAGCAAGGAAACAGGCCAGGCTCCCATAAAATACAGATTAATTTCGGAGGCGGCGGTGTTGAATGCCGTCGTTTTTTTCATGGCTTCGCGCACAAGCTCAATCTGATCGTCCACTTTCTGCCCGTCGGGAGCGAAAGCCCGGGACCATTCCAGCCAGGAAATGGTTTCACTGAAATATTCGGAAATAATCCCCGGATCAATGAAGGCAATCATCATATAGACCAAAACGGCTTTCAGAAAACCGAGAACCAGCGCAGTGGCCATCCCGGTAAAAAAGGCTTCACGGAATGAGTATCCTTCTTCACGCTGCGCCTTCATCTGTTTCCATACGGCCAGAAAAACAAAAAGCACGGGAATCCAAAAACCGCCGAAACGCCCCAATCCCAAAGGACTGTAGGGGGTGAG
>JBIJBG010000219.1:0-3845 GCA_044345355.1 Flavobacteriales bacterium | reverse complement strand
CAAAGGGAGCTGCGCAGGCCAGCATGGTAAGTACGGATAACGGTACACCGGTGGTGTATCCCCTGCCCTATTCCGCCTTTGCGGATGCGGATTTTTCCAAGGCATTCGGTGCCACGGCCACTGGACGTAAGGAAACGGTGGCCGGTTTTCCCTGCGAGGAATATGCGCTGCAGACCGCAGAGGGCACGATTACCTGCCTCGTGAGCCGGGAAACGGGCATTTCTGCGGGTTCATTTCCGCCCGTAATTTTGGGACGGGGTATTTTCGGGGCATTGATGCAGAGCGGCGTGCAGGGCATACCGCTGAAAATGGTTTCCCGGGATTTTTCGGGCAACGTGGTGTTGCATCAGGAAGTACTTTCGGTAGAGCCGGGCACTGTTTCGGATGATCGGTTTGTAGTGCCCGTGTCGCGCTAAACCTCACCGGTTAAAATACTGTTTACAGAAATGGGAGGGCCGGAAGGTTTTCCCATTTTTTTTGATAAAAAGGAGTTCCTTATTTTGTAAAATAAAATCCGATGTTTCCTTTTAGGAAAACCTTTAACCCAGAACGATTGGAAATCATAACGCCCGAAAACGGGATACCCGTAAAGAAACAGAAATAAACGCGACAGAGTCGCGCATATAAACGAGTTATACCCAATTTCAGAAAGACACAGCAATGAGACGGCTAACATACATATTGACAATTTTATTTCTAAGTAGTTGTTTATTAGACCCCTAAATAACCGGATAAATTTTTAAAAACAGATTAGATCTGCATAAATTTATCACGCGATGAGAACAAAAAGAAGATGAAGCACCGAGTGTCTTCCGGCCGCGGCCAATTAACTAAAAAGGAAAAAAGTTTCAGCGTGAATATTATGTGAATTTGGTAAAGAAATTACCCTCCGGATTTGGCGGTTTGAATTTTTATCCCTTACCTTTGATAAAAATAAGGAGAGTCCCGTGTTGCTACCACAAGACTCTCCGGATTAATCCAACAAAAAAAGCGGTTTAAGCGCGATGTTTATCGTGTTTCATAATGACGTCATCGAAATTATTCGTTGCATCTTTATTTTTACACTTTTCATCTCCCTTATACATACTATTCGACGCATATTGAATGAACAACAACGCGAACAGCTGCAATTGATGGATACTATAGTGACGGGTTATCTGACTGAATTAAAGGGCAATGATTATTTCATTTCCTGTTATGGAATCTTAAACAACGGTTTTTCCATCGCGGTCAAAAACACGAAGATTTCCACCATATTGGGAAGCCTGATCTTTGGATATGATTCCCAAATTCATCAAAAAAGCAACGGCATAAGCAATGATAAGTGTCATAAAATGAATGTTTTAAGTGTTTAAAATAATCAACGAAACAAAATTATCGGGCGGTGATGACGTACGTATGGACAAATTTTCCGGTTTTTAACATGGGTCACCGGTCAGGCCTCTATCTAAATGAAATCTAATTATATACAGCCATGAACAAGCTAAAGGAAATTTTTTCGATTGTT
Source organism: Flavobacteriales bacterium (assembly GCA_044345355.1). Lineage (GTDB taxonomy): Bacteria > Bacteroidota > Bacteroidia > CAIKAF01 > CAIKAF01 > JAKRSD01. The sequence continues at coordinate 2,338 of JBIJBG010000219.1, read as the reverse complement.
CGTTCCCTCAATGAAGATGAGCTAAAAACTCTTCAGCGATACATCCACTGCTTTGACATCATGAACGATAATCATGATTCAAAAAGTGAACGGCTGCTTACGCTCATCATTCATAATAAAGCTTCCGATCTGCGGTTGTTTGAAAAGAAGTTTTCACAGCAGGCCTTCTCGATGCTGGTGAGCAGACTTTATGATAAAATACTGGATTCCCTCACGTTTGACATCAATGTAAAAAGGCCGGACGTTTACAGCAGCCTTGGTCTTACCAAAATGGTAGTACGCAAACGCATTTTATACACGCAGGCATTATTGAATAAAAATCAAATTCCGGAAAGTTTATCCCAATACCAAAAAATCATTCAGGCAGCCAAAGAATATGAACTGTATGACGAATTGCTGCTGGCCATGTATGAACTGCAAAACCTGTATTCCGCCTTATCAAAACCGGCAGAATTTGATAAACTGAACGGGGAGATTGCCTACTACGAAGAGGTGAGATCCCAGGTAAAAAAAGCGTATCTCTTATTCAACCGGCACATGATTGAAAAAACCATGTCGCCGGAGAGCACTCAGTCCATCCGGGATTTGGAATTCGTGATTCCGCAAATCAGATCCCAATACCTTCTTTCTAAATCGCCCCTGTTAGGTTGGTTTTATTATAAGCTCCTCATTGAATTTCACCAATTCACACACCAGCATGCGGAAGGATACAATGCCTGTATCAACCTGTTAAAAATTCAGCAGGAAAGTCCTTCCATCCGCAGCGAAGGATATCTGGCGATTACGTATAAGCTGATGGCTCAGTTCAGCATGATGCTGTATCGTTTCGATGATGCCCTGGTGAATATTCTCAAGGCTCAAAATCTGGGGAAAAATTCGAACCACAACGACAACATAAATAAAGAAATTGAATTCTTTGCCAATTTCTACGCGGGTAATTTTGCCGAGTCGCGCTACATTGTTAAGAAGATAACCGATTATGCCAACAAGGAAGAACAAACATTCAACCTTTCCAAATATGCCTATTATGATGCCTGTTGCGATCTGGCCGAAGGAAATTTTTCCGAACTGAACCTAAAGCTGAATGATACCAAGGAAATTGAAAAAGACAGAGAAGGCTGGAATATCTCCGTCAGGCTGCTGGCTATTCTGGGCCACCTGGAGTCCGAACACTTTGACCTGGCCGATTCAAAAATTGAAAGCCTGCGCAAACACATCGAACGACTGCTGAAAGAAAAAGAAGTCCGGCAGCGGTATATTACCATCGTGAAAATTCTGAGGGATCTGGTGAATAATTCGTTTGACTTCCAAAAAATATGGATCACCCGCAGTGCCTACTTTGAAACCCTATACGCAGACCGGGACGAAGAATACCGTTGGGCCGTTTTGTCACCGGAACTCATCCGGTTTGAAGTATGGTTTGAAGCCAAGGCCAAAGGACTTAAGTACAGAGACCTGCAGTCCGCCGTATTTGAAAAGAGAAAGATTGATGCCCAAATATCCAACGTGGGTTGATCCGGCCTTTTCGTTCAAAAAGCATACCTTTGCCGCCGCATGAAAACGGCCGCCTTTTACACGCTGGGATGTAAACTCAATTTCTCCGAAACATCCTCCATTGCCGCTGATTTACAAGAAGCCGGTTACCGGAAAGTACCTTTTGAGGCCGGTGCCGATGTCTATGTAATCAATACCTGTTCGGTTACCGACCACGCAGACCGCAAATGCAAAAAAGTGGTGAAAGAAGCGATGAAACATAACCCGGAAGCATTCATTGCCGTAATCGGGTGCTATGCCCAGCTCAAACCAAACGAAATTGCCCAAATACCCGGAGTGGATATCGTGCTGGGCGCGGCAGAAAAATTTAACCTTGCGGCATACCTCACCGAAGACGGAAAGCGAAATATCCCCCTCATCAAAGAAGGAAAAATAAAAGAGGTAAATCATTTTATTCCGGCCTACTCCGCGGGAGACAGAACCCGCACCTTTTTAAAGGTACAGGATGGGTGCGATTATTTTTGCACCTTCTGTACCATTCCCCTGGCCAGGGGAAAAAGCAGAAACGCCTCCGTGGCGGAAACCTTGGCTCAGGCAGAGAAAGCCGCATCGGAAGGTGCAAGGGAAATAGTGCTTACGGGAGTGAATATCGGCGATTTCGGGCAATCTACCGGAGAAACATTCTTAGACCTGATTCAAGCCTTGGATAAAATGAAAAGCGTGTCCCGGTTCCGGATTTCCTCCATAGAACCCAATCTGCTCAGCGACGAAATAATTCGTTTTGTGGCCACATCCGAACGTTTTGTGCCGCATTTTCATATTCCGCTGCAATCGGGTAATGACC
>JBIJBG010000217.1:0-3893 GCA_044345355.1 Flavobacteriales bacterium | reverse complement strand
CTGGATTTCACTTGTTCCTTCTCCGATGGTGCACAACTTAGAATCACGGTAGAACTTTTCGACCGGAAAATCTTTGGTGTAACCATAGCCTCCAAAAATTTGAATGGCTTCGGTACTGCACTTGACGGCCACCTCAGAGGCATAATATTTGGCCATGGCAGACTGTAGAGTCATTTTCTCTCCGCGCATTTTCAAGTCGGCTGCCTGCCTGGTGAGCAATTCGGAAGCTTCAATCTCAGTAGCCATATCCGCCAATTTAAAGGCGATGGCCTGGAATTCGGAAATCGGTTTGCCAAACTGTTGCCGTTCCTTGGAATATTTCAGAGCGGCCTCGTAAGCACCTCGGGCTATTCCTATGGAAAGAGCAGCAATGGAAATACGGCCGCCGTCCAGTATCTTCATGGCCTGTTTAAAGCCCTCGCCTACTTTGCCGAGAATATTGTCTTTGTGTATGCGGCAATCTTCAAAAATAAGTTCCGCTGTTTCTGAACAACGCATACCCAGTTTATTTTCCTTTTTTCCGGCTTTAAAGCCCGGAGTACCCCGTTCAATCACGAAAGCCGTAATTCCATTGCTGTCCAGCAGATTACCCGTTCGTACGAGTACCACGGCCACATTGGAGGAAATACCGTGTGTAATCCAATTTTTGGTACCATTGATTACCCAATGATCTCCATCCTCTACAGCCACACATTTCATCCTCATGGCGTCTGATCCTGTGTTGGCCTCAGTGAGTCCCCAGGCCCCGATCCACTCTCCGGTGGCGAGCTTGGGTAACCATTTTCGCTTTTGCTCTTCGTTGCCGAACTGCAAAATATGACCGGTACAAAGCGAATTATGGGCGGCCACGGAAAGCCCGAAGGAGCCGTCCACCTTGGCAATTTCGTCAATGATACTGATGTACTCCTGGTAACCGAGTCCGGCTCCGCCGTATTCCGTAGGTACCAAAACACCGAGAAGGCCTAATTCCCCGGCCTTTTTCATGGCCTCTACGGGAAAATACTGTCTTTCGTCCCAGTCCATGACGTGCGGAAGTACTTCTCTTTGGGTAAAATCACGGGCTGTCTGAGCCACCATCAACACGTTTTCGTCAAGCTCAAAATTCATATCCGATATGCTATTAATAAGTAATCAATGAAACAATATTTGTAGAGAAACGGTTCAGACGATCTCTGCCTTTCAGGTCTGAAATTTCCACCAGGAAGGAAAAGCCGGCTACAATGCCCCCCGAGTTTTCGATCAACTCGGCGGCTGCTACCGCAGAGCCACCGGTTGCTATCAGATCATCATGGATCAGAATGCGCATACCTGGCGTAACAGCATCCACATGCATTTCCACCACTGCCTGCCCATATTCCAGCGCGTAACTGCGTTCGATGGTTCTGTAAGGCAGTTTTCCTTTCTTACGGATAGGGATGAAGGGTACCTGAAGTTTACGGCTGATGGAAGGGCCGAACCAAAATCCCCTGGCCTCCAGAGCCGCCACGGCATCTATCGGATGCAACCGGAAAGCTTCCGCAAAAAAATCATCTATTTCAGAACACATTTCGGGGCGGGCCAATATGGGGGTAAGATCCCTGAATAGAATCCCCGGTTTAGGGAAATCGGCGATATCCCTGACACACGCTTTGGCTTTTTCCTGAATCACCTTATCTCGATATAGGGTGCAATTTTAAGGTATAATTCAGGTTCTGCCAAATTTAGGGTCAGCAGATCTTCGGTTTTTCTGAAAAAACCATTTCGTTCCCGATGATTAAGGATAGCCTTCACTGACTCATAGTTCATCCCGGGCAAAAGCAACAGCTCCCTGAATGTGCAATAATTAAGGTTAACGGGCTTCAAAACGGCCGGACCTGTCGAGGTTTTCTGCACGAGTCTGTCATAGCTATCTGCAAAAAATCCAGGCATGTCTTTCACCTGCGACACCGAAATAAAACCGCCAAAAATCTGGCGGAAGCGAATCATGCGGCCTGCGAGCTTAGGTGAAATCCCCGGCAGTGAATCCAAGGCAACGGAATCGGCCTGATTGATATCCACCAAACCGGCCTTTTTTTCTTGATTCGCCGGAAATTAAGTTTTTTCTTTTCCCTCAGGGCCTGATGGAATTACCACAAACGGCTCTATATGGGCATAAAATGCTTCAGAAATCACAAATACTTTTTTCAAATCTTCCTTTTTGTAGAAGCGCCCGCCGGCTGCCTCATACTTTTTCAGCGTTCTGGCCTGAGGTGCGGAAAGACCCATGTTCATCCATTCCGATTCGCTTAACCCATTGGGATTAAATGAACCGGAAATAGGCTGAAACTTATTTCTTGAACCGGATTTATCGGCATAAGTAACGTCAGGATTATTTTGCTTTTGAGAAACCGTAGTCTGCGAATCAGCAAATTGCCGGGCGAATTTGATAAATTCGTTGTCTGGCATCCATGATGAATCGGGCGTTTGCTTCAGATAGCCGTATACAAACAGCATGGCAGCCAGCATAAACAAGAGGGCCAGACTTCCTCTGCGCTCTCTTTTATTCCAGTGGAAAAAACGATTTTTTCCGTAAGCCATGAAATACCACCGACCAAATTAATCGGCCTCGTAAAAACCTTCAGGCCTTTCCTCCGCATCAGGCTTGGCCGGCGTGGTGAGCACACGGTAGAAAAAATAAAGGGTTACGGCCGTGACGGAAATCATGGCCGTAAGCATGAGTATTAAGGCGCTGCCGTTCATAAGTTGTGTTTTTGTTTTTGGTGATTTTTATGGGCGATATAAACCAGAACGCAAATACCAGCAAATAAAGTGATAAGCAGGATTCGCGCCAAATTGATAAACCAGAGTTTTTCTTCCAGCTGTGCCGTGAGTGCAGGATCTGTAGACAAAGCAATCTGCTCCCTCAGTCCTGCATTCGTCATTTGCTTAATCAGCGAACTGTTATCCAATGTCCAATTGCCTGAAAAGGCGGCCACCCAATCATTATTTTTAGGTGTAAACACCGATCCTAAAAATACGAGAATCAACAGTACCGGCGTGATGGTCATCATAACGTATTTATAAACAGAGGGGAGCTTAATATCTGCTCCCAGATTAATTTCTTTCCATCCCCGCTTCATGCCGAAAATCCACACGAAAAGAATGGTTTCCAACATGGCAAATACCACTAAAGATACAGTTCCCGCCCAATAATCGTATTCATCAAAAACTCCCTGTTGAAAAAAGAATACGGTGGGAAGACCCATAATAAGTGTTATAAGACCGAAGGAAATTGCGCCTTTCTTGCGGTCCCAATTAAATTCATCATGCATGAACCCCATCCAGGGCGTTCCCATGGCGAGCGAGGAGGTAATTCCGGCAAAAAACAACAGCCCGAACCACATTAATCCGGCCAGCGCGGCAAGAATGGGTCCCCATTTTTCAAACAGAAAAGGCATGGTTTGAAAAGCCATTCCGAAACCGGCGTTTTCTTTCACCCAGTCCAGCCCGAGGTATCCGGCGGCAATGGGAATTACAATGGAGCTGCCGAGGACCACTTCCACAAATTCATTGGTAAAGCCTGAAGTGACACCGTTAAGGGCTACATCATCATTTTCTCTCAGATACGAAGCATAGCATTGTATGGTTCCCATACCCACACTCAACGTGAAGAAAACCTGCCCGGCTGCAGCCAACCAAACTTTCGGGTTGGCCAGACTGTCGAATTGGGGAGTCCACAGAAAATTGAGCCCGTCTAAAGCAGAAGCAAAAGGAATCTCAGCCGAAGCACCTGAAGTACCTAATGTTAAACCCCGGATGGCCAAAACAACTCCAAATAAAATGAGCAAAGGCATCCCGATCTTGGCTACTTTTTCTACCCCCTTTAATCCCCGGGAAAGAATCCAGGTATTAAGAACCAGACAGATGATGTAAAA
>JBIJBG010000076.1:0-8251 GCA_044345355.1 Flavobacteriales bacterium | reverse complement strand
TCATAAGGAATTCCTGTGGTTGATTTTCCGATATCTACATAATCATTAAAAAATTGGGCCACTTCTGCCTGAGACATGCCACCGAAGGTGCGGGCTACGGAATGAACCACATAGGAGAGCGTCCAACTTTCTATATAACAATAGTAGGCGGCCACCCCAATATTGGTAAAAATACCAAATACGCCGATGTATTTCCACATGGCGCGTTTGCTTATAGAATCAAGAATAAAAGGGGTAGAATGATTCCCGTGTTTTCCGCCTAAACGCCCCATCGACCATTCAATCCACAATAAAGGGATACCCATGGCCAGAAAGCAAAACAAATACGGAATAATGAAGGCGCCACCTCCGTTATTTACGGCCTGCACGGGGAAACGCAGAAAGTTGCCAAGCCCGACGGCATTACCGGCCATTGCCAGGATAAGTCCCACCCGGGAGCCCCATTGTTGTTTTTGTGTGGTCATGGTTTTGTTTTAATTGCCATTAAATTCAGGTAAAGAAAAAAAAAATCTGTGAGTTAGATATGCCTTCGATTTTTTTTCACAACTGAAATCCACCAAAAAAAGTGATGTACTTCCGGAATGTCTCCATGAATTATTAACGGATCCGACTTTTGATCTGCAGCAGATTTCCCCTCAATGAGCCGGGAGTGTAACCCAGATCGGAATAGGCGCGGCGGGAAACTAATCGAGTTCGTGGCGGCCTTTTGGCAGACTCTCCCAGAGTGAATGTTTCTACGGGCCGTATGAGCTCAGAATCAAAACCGAACACCTCCGCCACCTGAAGTGCAAATTCATAGACGCTCAGATAATCTGATCCTGCCAAATGAAAAATACCGGCGTATGCCGTATTACACAAACGTCCGAGCCCAAAGGCAAGATCATCTGAAAAAGTAGGCATTCGGTATTGATCATTCACCACCCTTACCGTTCTTCCCTCACTCAGTTCGCCGAGCAACCAGGTGAACACATTACTTCTGGGTAAGAGCGGTTCAAACCCATATACCAAAGCCGTACGCACAATGGCGGCGGACGGATTAATTCTCATGATAACATCTTCCGCTTCTTTTTTTGATATTCCGTACACATTGGGGGCGGGAAAATCATGCGAGTTTTCATCATGCGGCGGATGATTTCCGGAAAACACAAAATCGGAGGAAAGAAAAACCGAACGGATATTTCTTTGCGCAGCTTCCATAAAGATCCGGCCGGAAACTTCGGTGTTAAGCAACCGACATGCCTCGGGCTGAAGCTCACACACATCAGGCCTGGTCATGGCCGCGGCATGCACCAATACATCCGGACGCACGGCATCCAAAAGGCGTTCAGAGGCATGAGCCGACGTAAGATCATAACACAAATACCTTTCCTCTGAGAGGTACGGATTGGTAAGACCGGAAACGGAGGCACCCAGCACCTCAGCACCGTTCGAATTTAACCATTTGGTAAGACTGCAGGCCACGAGTCCGTTGCAGCCGGTAATCAGCACTTTCACAGATCCCAGATTCGTGAGCGCCCCTGCCGAATCAGTCGGCGGAGTTCCATAAAAAACGACAGAACCAGATACACCAACACGGATGAACCCAACGTAGCCAGCGATGCATAAATAAAATACGTTCTTACTTTGCTTACCGAAATGCCCATTTTTTCTGCCAGACGCGTGCAAACCCCAAAGGCATTAAAGGCGGTAAAATCAGCCAATTTGAGAGCGATTGACTTCATTCTTTTTGTGATAAGAGTTTATTTCCGACCGAGCATTGCAAACATAAACGATTCGAACAATAATTCCGAAAAAGATGAATCATTCCCTGCGAATCGGCCGCACAACGGGGCGTAAAACCGGTATCACGCCACACGGCCGTAATGTGATTGGCTTCAGGTTTTACCGATTCAAGCACGGATAACGCTTTTTCCTTGACGCTTTCATCCCCGCTCCTTATTCCTGCATGATACATAAACGGGGCAACCGTATTCACGAGGATTAAATCGATGGAGGCATCCGATAATTTCCCGGAAGACACTTTGGCGGGTTTATCAAAATCGTATCTGAATTTCCAATAATCAGAAGGTTCTGCCATAAATAACTTCCTCAATGCAGAAGCCGACTCCGCTTCCAGAATGGCAGACATCAATAGTTTGGAGCGAAAAATAAGTGCGGCAAGCTGCGCCATTCGTATAGAAGGGAAATTAGCAGGACGGGTACGTCCGAATTTCCAGGCCGCGGGATTCATGGGAGCAAGCCCGTATTTCAGGCGTAGAAAGGAAAATTCTTTGGACAACTCATGGCCGTAAGCATCGCTGAAAGATCGTTCCAATAGACCAGAGCGGCCGAAAAGCAGAGCCTCTATTTGAAACAACGAATCTTTATGTCTGGAAAAGAGACGGACATCCAATCCCTTGGCCAATTCTTCGAAAGGAATCTTGTTGGTATGAAAGCCGAAATTCCCGGCCAATAATATAAAAAAAGCTTGTTCCGGCGAATATTTGAGGCGGTTGATCCATTCGGCCAATTCTCCGGCCTTTCGCTCCAAACGCTCTGCCGTCATGCGGGAAAGCCACATCCTGATTACCGTATCGGGAATTGTATGAATTTGTGCTTCACAGGGAATACGTCCAAGTGATCCCACCAGGCGCGAATAGTTATCGATCGCTTCCGGCCATATTTTATCCTTGAGGGAGAGCGTGGGAATTTTCCGGCCTCCACAAAAGGTTGGCTTTCCTTCAAACCATACCACGTGTAAAATCACGTTTTCATAAGCCGGATCCGTTTCATGACCGTGAGCATACCAATCGTCGGCATGTACGTGCATTTCTATGTTCCCCGCCAGACGCAGCCCGTCAATCAGTAGGCTTCCGTTAAAAAAATCGGGCCCAGAATCGGTATTGTATATGCCCGGCTGCAGAATTTCCACCCGCTCTCCGGTATCGGTAACCAGATCCTGACGGTGAAACAATCCAAAACGCCAGGCGGCATGCATCAGTTCTTCTTTCATAGGTCAGTATAGTTGTAAAGGCAGCACAAAATAAGGAAAGGTTCGATGTTTCCAAAAACTTGGCAAATAATACCCCCATACTAAAAAAACCTACGCAAAACGGTTTACCTCAACCGATAGAAACAAAGCAAAATCAAGAAACATACATGGAGCTAAAACCCTGAGGCTACGTCAACGACAAAATCAGGAAAAAGGAGAATCCGGTTCTTTGGCCATGTGGCTATACACCATTTCATCCATAAACCGCGGAAACCACTTATTCAACCATACGGTCAGTTTTCCCTGCGTGGTAAGCACTAATGTGTTTTTTCTTTTGTTTACGGCCTGTAAAATATGGTCGGCTACTTCCTCCGGCTGCATCATGGATGCCTCATCACGCGGTGATTCTCCCTGAACCCGTCCATCGCCTTTCAATGCCGTATTTCGAATATTCGAGGCGGTAAATCCGGGGCAGGCAATCAGCACGTGTAATCCCGTTTTCAGGTTTTCAATCCTGAGGCTTTCCAAAAAGCCCTGCATGGCAAATTTGGAAGCAGAATATCCCGTGCGGGCGGGAAGTCCCTTAAAACCTGCTATGGAAGAAACACCCACCACAGAGCCTTTAGCCTGCAATAAATACGGAAGAGCAAAACGGGTGCAGTAAACCGTACCCCAAAAGTTGATATCCATCAGCCGTTTCAGTACAGAGGGGTCGGTGTGTATAAAAAGATCCCGCATGGAAATCCCCGCATTATTGATGACCACATCGATACCGCCGAACCGCCGAACCGTCTCTTCAATCAGCCGGCTGCAATCAGACTCATTGCTTACGTCGCACCGCACGGCCAATGTATTGCCCGAACCATTATCCAACGAACGCGCCAAATCTTCAATGACCTGTTCTGAGCGGGCGGCAAGCACTACATTGGCACCCATTTCCGCCAATTTCTCCGCCAACGCCTTCCCTATGCCGGAGCCTGCCCCGGTAACTATGGCCGTCTTACCTCTAAATGCCTCATTCATGCTGCAAAGTAACACAATCCTAAACGGAAATAAGAATGAATGTTTTTTATATATTCGTTTTCGTTTTTACACACACTTATGCAAATTATTCCCGTCATTGATGCAAAAACTAACGAAGCGTTTTTCGCGGTTGAAAAAATAATTTACCGTGGAGATGCCCACTTTGTCCCTCACCTCCGTCAGGATATTGAAAAAATATTTGATCCGAAGCGAAATAAGTTATTCAACGGAGGATTTGCACAACGTTGGATTCTGAAGGACAATGGAGGTAAATTACTGGGTCGCATAGCCGCTTTCGTAAACCCAAAAACCGCCAATACCTTTAAACAGCCAACGGGCGGAGTGGGCTTTTTTGAATGTGTGAACGATCAAAAAGCAGCCGATCTCCTGTTCGATACGGGCAAGGAATGGCTGAAAGAAAAGGGCATGGAAGCCATGGACGGACCGGTTAATTTCGGCGAGAAACTCCAATTTTGGGGTTTATTGGTCAAGAATTTCAGTCAGCCCGCCAGCTATGCCATGAATTACAATCCCGAGTATTACATTTCCCTATTTGAAAACTACGGCTTTAAGGTGTATTATAACCAACTCATGTTTCACCGGGATTTACTGATGCCTGCCCAGGAAGTATTTGTAAAAAAAGCCGAAATGCTGCAGGAGGATGCGGAAATACGCATCACCAACGTAGTGGGTTGGAAAGACCGCTATTTTGCCGAATGTTTTCTGGAAGTATATAACAGTGCCTGGGGCGGTCACGAAGGATTTAAACTCATGAATTTTGAAACCGCCATGAAAACCATCAAAGCCATGAAGCCAATATATGACCCTCGCATCGTGGTTTTTGTGTTCAAAAAAGACAGACCCATCGGCTTTTATGTCAACCTGCCGGAACTAAATCAGATTTTTAAATACCTGAACGGCAACCTGAATCTTTGGGGTAAATTAAAATTTTTGTGGCACCGAAAAGTGCATCCCGCCACCACCATGTTCGGTGTTATATTCGGCGTGGTGAAGGACTATCACGGCAAAGGCGTAGAGGGAGCCATGATTAAATTTGCCGAGCAGCACATCGCCCATAAAACACCCTATCTGGATACCATTCTTGGCTGGATCGGCGATTTCAACCCAAAAATGTTGAAAGTGTGCGAAAACCTTGGAGCTTCCAACTACCGTACCTACACCACTTACCGGTATTTATTTGACAGGAACCTGTCCTTTGAACGCGCGCCGATTATCGGCGGGGAGAAAAAAGAAGATTAGATTCCCCGTGAAAATCCTGTTTATCACTCCCTATCCGCATGGTGCAGCGCCGAGTCAACGGTTCCGTTTTGAGCAGTACTACGTGTATCTGAAGGAGAATGGCATCGGATATGATACCCACTCTTTCTGGAGTGAACATGCATGGAAAATTTTGTATTCAAAAGGCCTCTTCATACCCAAAGTTCTGCGGCTTTTTCAAGGCTGGCTGAAGCGGCTTTGGCTATTTTTTTCGCTGGGCAAATATGATTTTGTATTTGTGCACCGGGAATTGGATCCCCTTGGCTTACCCCTCTTTCCCTGGCTCTACGCAAGACTTGCACGAAAAAAAATCATATACGATTTTGATGATGCCATCTGGATTCCCAATGCGAGCGAAAGCAACCGGGCATTCATGCGGTTTAAAAATTGGAACAATACGCGCTACCTGTGCAAACTTGCATTCCGTGTTTCCGCGGGAAATCATTTTCTCTGCGCTTATGCAAAAGAAGTAAACAGCCATGTGGTATATAATCCCACCACGATTGACACCGAAAATCTGCATAATCGGATAAAAGAACAAGATACGGCCGATTTCACCATCGGCTGGACGGGAACCCACAGCACCATCCGCTATCTGGAGGAAATCCTGCCGGCGCTTCGGAAAGCAAGGGAAAAAACTCCTTTTACCCTGGAGGTAATTTGTGACAAAGAGCCCGATTTTCAGCTCCCATTCATGCGCTTTATCCCCTGGAACAAAGCCACCGAAATCGAGGATCTGCTGAGGTTCAACATTGGGCTGATGCCGCTCACCGAAGACAAGTGGAGCAATGGAAAATGCGGATTCAAAGCCCTCCAGTACATGGCCCTTGGAATTCCAGCGCTGGTATCGCCCGTTGGGGTAAATACGCGAATAGTGGACGAGGGAATCAACGGATTTATCTGCCACACCCACGAAGATTGGTTAAAATGCATTTCCCTTCCGGCTCAGGACAGGGATTTGCTGCAGCGCCTTGCGGGCGCCACTCGTGAAAAAATAGACCGACATTTTTCGGTGCGGTCAAACAGGGAAAATTTCCTTAGTTTGTTTAACTAAAATCGAGAGAGAAAACTAAAATAGTGTGGTCTCGCCAAGAATCGAACTTGGATCTAAAGTTTAGGAAACTTCTATTCTATCCATTGAACTACGAGACCTGAATCAAGAGACAAAAATAAGTATTTAGAATGTTTTTATTTCATTTCTAAAATTAATTACTTTTGCACAAATTTTAAGTAAAATAAATAATCCATTCCCTATCAGTCTTTTGAATCATTTATTTTTCATTATGCCAATTCCCACTATTCATATATGATTTTTCTTTCTTTTGGAAGCATATTAAACCAAATGCCGCTATCCTTTTTCTCCATGATAAGCTTTCTAAACTAGGCCGTTCTTTTAAAAATTACTCAAAATCGAATTAAACCTATTCTTTTCATGAAATCTGCATCTAAAACAATTTTCTTGGTCACTGTCTGCTTTTTGCTTGTTAATAAAAGTATTGGGCAAACCGGGTGCAATATTACCCAGATCAATACCGCAATGGCCTCTGCGGGATTTCAACCGCTCAACGTTCCCGGCTATCCCTGTGCATTGTATTTCTTTAACCCGAATACCACCAACAACTGGAGCACGGCTCAAAATCAGGCTGCGGCTGTAGGTGCATCCTTGCTATCCGTTTGCAGTCAGGCCGAAAATGATGCCGTATGGCAAGCCGCCCTGGCCGCCGGTGTGTCGGGCGGATTATGGATAGGATATAACGATGCCGCCTCCGAAGGCAACTGGGTATGGACGGATGGCAGTCCCTGTAATTTCACCAACTGGAACAGCGGAGAGCCGAACAATACCACCGACCCCTGCTCATTTACGGGAGAAGATGCCGCCATCATACAAATGAGCAACGGAAAATGGAATGATGTGTATGCGGCCTCCATCTGCGGATCACAGGCCTATGCCTCCATCATCAAAGTCAATTTGTGTCCGCAGGTAACTCCCACGGCGAGCGCATCCAACGTATGCACGGGAAGTACAGTACAATTATCCGCAAGCACGGTTACCGGCTCCGCCCCCTACAGCTATAACTGGTTCGACGGTTCTGCCAACCAAATCGGAACGGGAATCCCATTCACCTACACAGCCAACGCAAATGCCACGATCTCCGTTACTGTGACAGATCTATATGGGTGTACGGATTCTTCCCCGCTGACCATTACTACTCAGGCCTGTTCATTTTCCAGCTGCGACATTCCCGCCATCAATGCGGCTATGGCAGCAGCCAACTTTACTCCATTAGCCGTAAACCCGGCCGATTTTCCCTGTGCCCGATATTACTACAGTAATAGTGCCACAAATTCCTGGTTTACCGCCCAGAACTGGGCTTCAGCCGCGGGTGTAACCTTGCTAACGGTATCCAGTCTGGTCGAAAACAATGCCGTATGGCAGGCCGGCGTGGCTGCCGGACTGACGGGAGGTTTTTGGATAGGCTACAACGACAATGCCACTGAAGGACAGTGGGTTTGGACGGACGGTACGCCTACCGGATTTACCAACTGGAACAACGGTGAACCCAGCAATTCTTCCTGCTTTCCGTCCAACGACGGAGAGGACGCCGCCATCATGCAGATGAGCAATGGAAAATGGAACGATGTGTATGATTCCCCACAGGGATTTTGTACTCCGGGAAACTATCGTGCGCTGATTAAAGTAAATCTATGTCCCCAGACCACCCCGGCGGTAAACAATGCCAACGTTTGTCTCGGCGCATCCGTTCAGCTTACCTCCTCTACCCTGTTCGGGTCAACCCCCTATACCTACAGCTGGTTTGATGCCGCGTCCAATCAGTTGGGTACGGGATCTCCTTTCAATTATACCCCGGGAGCAACCACCACCGTAACGGTAGTAGCCACAGATCAATTCGGATGTACGGATGCGGAGCCCATTAGTGTAACCGTAAATCCTCCGGTAACCATGGCCAGTGTAGATTC
>JBIJBG010000218.1:0-3879 GCA_044345355.1 Flavobacteriales bacterium | reverse complement strand
TGCTGATCTTTTTTATTTTTCTTATGGTGGTAGGTGCTTCACCGGCATCAACCGGAGGAGGCATAAAAACAACCACTTTTGCAACCATACTGATTTCGGCACTCGCCACAATCCGGGGAAAGAAAGATGCTACGGCATTTCGCCATACCATACCTGAAGAAACCATCAAAAAAGCAGGAGCCATTTTCATATTTTCTTTTTCCGTCATTTTTACCGGAGCCTTTATTCTCAACATCACCGATCCGGAAATTGATCCGCTTAAACTGTTTTTTGAAGAAGTATCCGCCTTTTGTACGGTAGGACTTTCAACCGGAATAACGGCTCAATTATCAGGTGCAGGAAAAGCCGTACTGATTGTCAGCATGTTCATTGGCCGGGTAGGCACACTCACGCTTGCCGTTTCATTAAGCAAAAAGGCTATTTCCAATAATTACAAATACCCCAATGCATTTGTACCCGTAGGCTAAACCGGAATGCATCCGCTTTGTTTCTAAACATCATGAATCACGTAAAACCATACCATTCCTCCGACAAGAGCAAAAAAGAGGAAGTTGCCGAAATGTTCGACAATATTTCTTCCCGGTACGACTTTTTAAACCGATTTCTTTCCTTTGGAATTGATGTTTCCTGGAGAAAAAAAACAGTGAAAGAAGTGAATAAGACAGCACCGAAACATGTGCTGGATATGGCTACCGGAACCGGAGATCTGGCGATCATGATGGCCCAAAATGGTATTCCCAAAATTACCGGGGCAGATCTTTCGGCAGGTATGTTGCGTGTGGGTCAACAAAAAATCAATGTAAAGGAACTCGAAACCAAAATATCCCTGATTCAGGCCGACAGCGAAAACCTGCCTTTCGAGTCCGGCATGTTCGATGCGGCTACCGTGGCCTTCGGTGTGCGCAACTTCGAAAATACGATAAAAGGACTCGCAGAACTACACCGCGTATTGAAGGCAGACGGCCGTCTTTTCGTTTTAGAGTTTTCCCAACCCGAAAAGTTTCCGTTCAAACAAGTTTACGGTTTTTATTTCCGGTATATTCTTCCCCGTTGGGGCAAAATCATTTCGGGAGATCATGCCGCTTACACCTATCTTCCCGAAAGCGTAAAGGCATTTCCTTACGGTAATGAATTTATGCAGTTGGCCATCAGGGCAGGTTTCCGCGGCGGACGATTTGTCCCGCTCACCTTCGGCATTGCCAGCCTCTATATTTTGGAAAAATAAAATCAACAACTTTGCGTTAGGGATGTGCTTTTGAAAAGATGGATTATACATATAGCCACTATCCTGCTGCTGACTGCCTCTTCAGTAAATTTATCTGTAGCCCAGATTAACACGAAGCCGCATGCCCTGCCCAATCTTGACCGAAAGTTGATGTATTTCGGGTTTCACATCGGGGTAAACACCATGAATCTTGGTCTTCGGCCTATGGATAACCCGGGAAATGTAGATAGTGTGTTTGCCATGGAAACCACGGCACAAAGCGGCTTTTCATTGGGTTTGATGTCTAACCTGAGGATTACGGATATTCTTTCTCTGCGCTTTTCACCCGGCTTATCTTTTGGACAGCGGACCATTAATTACACCATGCGCGGCGCCAATGATACGGCCTTTTATAATGTGGCCAAACCTATTGAAAGTACACTTTTGGATTTCCCTATTTCCCTCAGGATCAAATCAGCCAGATTAAATGATTTCCGCATTTATGCCGAAGCGGGCATTAAATACACGTATGATTTGGCCTCCAAACAGGGAACGGATGACAAAGGTGCCCAATTCGTAAAAGTTAAAAAGAACGATGTGGCCTTTGAAATGGGTACGGGTCTTAATATTTATCTCCGCTATTTCATGTTTACTCCCGCCGTGAAAGTGAGTTGGGGGTTGCCAAACACGTTGGTTCAGGAAGGCCATACCTATACTGCCGCCATCAATAAAATGTACACCAGGGCCGTCATGATCAGTTTTGTTTTTGAAGGATCACTATAAAAGCGACTCCTGAGGCCAAAAAGCCGGCTATCTTTGCCGCAGAATGCAACTGCCCTCCGAAATAGAAATTACCGTAGCACCGGAACACGCCTTTGAGGAAATCCATCTTTACCCTTATCTGAAAGAAAAATTAGGCCGAGAATTCGATAAAATTAAAGGCATACGCATCCGGAAACGGTCCGTTGATGCACGCGGCGGACGGGTAAAATTTGTGCTGAAGATGGAACTCCTTTCCTCAGGCGGAAACGCAGCGCAGACACCTTTTTTTCTAAAAGAAAATCAGGTAAGCAATGCCCCCGAAGTGTTTATAGCCGGTGCCGGTCCCGCAGGATATTTTGCCGCGATACGTCTTATCGAATCAGGATTCAGGCCCGTAATCCTGGAACGCGGAAAGCGGGTTAGAGAAAGACGCCGCGATCTGGCCAACCTCACCAAACACCATGTGGTGAATCCGGAAAGCAATTACTGTTTCGGAGAAGGAGGTGCCGGAACCTACAGCGACGGAAAATTATATACCCGTTCCGACAAGCGGGGTGACGTAAATCGTATTTTACAGATTTTCCGGTTTTTCGGTGCAGAGCCCGACATTGAAATAAATGCCAGGCCTCACATAGGCACCAACAAACTTCCCGGTATCATGGAAAAAATGCGGGAATTCATTCTTTCGTGCGGGGGGGATATCCGTTTTGAAACCAAACTGACCGATGTGGAAACACAATTCGGAAAAATGCACCGGATTACCCTCAACGGGAATGAAACCATCCCGGCAAAAAAGCTGATTCTGGCTACCGGACATTCGGCAGAGGATATTTACCACATGCTGCATCGCCGCGGTCTGACATTGTATGCCAAGCCGTTTGCGCTGGGCGTAAGGGCCGAGCATCCGCAGGAACTCATTAACCGTATTCAATACAAAAACGATTTCAACAACCCCTGGCTTCCTCCTGCCTATTATTCCTTGGTTACCCAGGTTGAAGGGCGCGGAGTGTATTCTTTTTGCATGTGCCCGGGTGGGATTATCGCTCCGTGCAGCACGGAGGACGGATTAATCGTCACCAACGGCTGGTCGCCCAGTAAGCGGAACAACCCGTTTGCCAACTCAGGCATTGTAACGGAAATAGGGCCTGAAGAATTTGCCCGTTTCGGAGACCCCGAAAAAAATCCGCTTATCGGTTTGGAAATACGGCGAAAAGTGGAGCAAGCCTGCTGCATCGGAGGGCCGGGTTCCCAAACCGCACCTGCACAACGCCTCACCGACTTAGTAAGGGGAAAAGAATCATCCAACCTGCCGGTATGCAGCTATACCCCGGGAGTGCAGACCGCAGAACTGGGCGAAGTATTGCCCGATTTTGTTTACGAAAGACTGCGTAAGGCGTTCCACGATTTCGGCAAAAAGATGAAAGGCTACCTGACAGAGGAAGCGTTGGCCGTAGCCACGGAAAGCCGCACCTCGTCGGCCGTGCGTATCCCGAGAGATAAAGAAACATTGAATCACCCGGAAGCGGAAGGACTTTTCCCTTGTGCGGAAGGAGCGGGCTATGCGGGTGGAATCGTTTCTGCCGCCATTGACGGGGAAAGGTGCGCTATCGGCGCGATTCAATAAACGCTACCAAAGTTTTTCAGGATATTCGCCTTCGTGAACCAATTTGCGGATGCTGTCGCTCACATACTCGCGGTCTTCGCGGTAGGTAACGCCAAACCAAACCCCTGAATTTCGCAATATTTTCACCTTGTGGCCTTTGGCCATCAGGCTCTGTACGGTAAGGGGGATAAAATATTCTGCTTTGGGATTGGATGCATGGTTATTCACAAAATCCACAAACCAGCGCTCCAGATCATCAAATACCGAGGGCATAAATCCCCAAAAGTTCATGGATACGGGACTGTTCGGA
>JBIJBG010000216.1:0-3895 GCA_044345355.1 Flavobacteriales bacterium | reverse complement strand
GCTCAAATTGTCCTGATTCACAAATTGCGAAAACAGAACATCCACCCCACTATTTCCGAAAGGAGAAACAGAAAGAAGTTCGAAAGCTACTGACTGGGAATTAAACACGGAATTTTGGGCAGCAGGAGTACCTCCCGTAAAATTTTGGCAGGCGGTCCAATTGGACGGACCGTTGCAAAAGTCCAGCGGATTAATCATCTCCAGCGACCAGCCGCCATCTTCCTTGACAGGATCCCCATACCAGCTGTCTGAATAAGCCACCTGATGAATTACCTGATCGTCGGGACTTAACAGAGAAAGCGTTGCCCCTGCATTGGAGAGGGAAGGAAATGAAGGTATGCCCACCACATTTAAAACCGAAAAAAGAGAAGGAAGAGGTTCTCCGCACAGAAGAAGAAAACCGTTTGGAGGAATAAACCCGTTTGGAA
Source organism: Flavobacteriales bacterium (assembly GCA_044345355.1). GTDB lineage: Bacteria > Bacteroidota > Bacteroidia > CAIKAF01 > CAIKAF01 > JAKRSD01. The sequence goes on along the minus strand of JBIJBG010000216.1, from coordinate 3,467 downwards.
TATTTTTTACCGTTGATCCGACTTGCCATTTCCAACCGCTTACGTTTACGGGAAAATTGGTACGGTTGTGCAATTCGACAAATTCTGCCGCGGGCAAACCGACGGTGGGGTCCGGATCGGCCATGATTTCCGTAATCAGGATATCGAACGGTTGGGGAACGTAGTAGATAAACGGTACCTGCAGATTGCCTGAAACCGGAATCCCCGCACAATTGGAAATTGTTTGTGAAACAAGCAACTGATATACAGTTTCCGGCTGAAACGAAGCCCCGAAATAGAGGCGCACCTTATCTGACTGAATCCAACGGACGGAATCGGGCATTCCGATTGAAGGAGAAACCGAAAAAGCGCCGGCATTTACGCTTGAAGTGTCCGGAAATTGCGAAAAAAGGACATCTGCCGAATTGATGCCCAAAGCCACAACGGACGTAATCGCAAAAGGAGCAGTTTGAGCGCTGTTGACCGAATTGATGGCTCCGGGAGTTCCGCCGGCAGGATGTTCGGAGGCTTTCCAGTTGGATGCGCCCGTGCACACATCATTGAGGCTGATCATTTCCAAAGCCCAGCCTCCGTCTTCTTTTTGTGAATCACGATACCAGGAAAGATCATAAGCCACCCGATGAATTTCCGTTCCTGAGGGAGCAAGCAGGCTCAAAGAAGTTCCCGTATTCGGAATGGCGGGAAACGAAGGTACGCCCGCAACAGAAATTCCCTGAAAGGCGGTATCGGGCGGATCGGCGGTAAGCAGGAGATAACCGCCCGGAGGAATGAAAACAGAAGGGAGATTCCTGAGCGTGGTATTGACGCGCAGTTTCCAACCGCTCAGATTTATGGAAATATTTTTCCGGTTAAAAAGCTCCAGATATTCTTTTTCGGGAAGGCCTACGGCAGGCGAGGGATCTGCCATGATTTCGGTAATCAGCAGATCAAAGGGTTCGGGAGAATAATAAGAAACCTGCCCTGAGAAGGGATTCATCAAATTCCCTGCAAAATCAAGGATACCATTGATTTGGAGTGTGTAAATCTGCTCAGAAACCAAAGGAACAGAAAGCACCAGCCTCACCCTCTCGGCCTGTTGGGGATCATACAAGACAGCCACCGGATTTCCGATACCCCCCGAAAGCGAATATAAACCTGCATTTTGGGCAGTACTTGCAGTAATCGGCTCAGAGAATATCACCAAAACCGTATCGGCAGCAGGAGCAGAAACGGCAGTTACCTCAGGAGGAGCCGTGTCCAGGATGATGGGACCGGCGTAGATATCATCAACGTAAAAACCGGAGGAATTGGAGGTGGTATAACGGCACCAGATTCCCGAATGGGAAGAAACCGAAAATGTATTATCCGTAACAGTTCCTAAAGACTGTAAGACATAACCGCCGCCATAGTCCGCAAAAAGTTGCCAAACTCCGCCCGGCTGGCGGGTCACTTTGATGCGGAGAAATTGATCGGTCAGTGTGGCATTTGGGCTTGATGGTCCGTCAAAAATCTTAACGACCGAAGTTCCCGTCTGACGCCAGAGGTCAAGTCCGTCTAAACTTCCATTTTCACCATAACGAAGAAAATATCCGTTAAGCGGTGATTTTAAATCAGCCTGATCGGATACGAGATAAAAGCGGAAAAAGTTATTGTCTGACGGGGCAAAAGAAAGCCGAATCCAGGCATTCCATTCAGCCGCATCGATCGTTGAAGAGCCGACGGAAAGATAAGATGTGTCTGTTCCGGTGGAAATCAGACGTAATTGCTGATTTTGCACGTCAAAATCTCCCACATCTCCCTGCCAGGAAGGATTCTGAAGAAAATCACCATCTGAGAAGGTGTCAGATACCTGGCTGAATACTGAATAAAAAGAACATACCCAAAACAAAAAAAATACTATGCGGAAGTGCGTTCTCATTCAAGTTAAAGATACTCCTTTTACGGACTCAGAGAAGAGAATCCAAAATCTGTCCGAAGCGGAAAACATCCTCGTAGGAATTGTAGAGGGGTACAGGCGCCAGACGCACCACATTCGGTTCACGCCAATCAGCCACCACGCCTTTATCTGTAAGCGCCTGAAACAACGCTTTCCCCTTCCCGGGAAATACCAGTGATAATTGGCATCCCCTTCTGCCCGGCTCGCGTGGGGTGATTAATTCCACACTTCCCGGTTTTTTGCGGGCAATTGCATCCACCACAAATTCCAGATAGCCCGTGAGAAAAATGCTTTTTTTACGCAAATTTTCAAACCCGGCTTCCTCAAACAGGTCCAAAGAAGCTTTGTGCACTGCCATGGCCAGAACAGGAGCGTTGCTCAATTGCCAGGCTCCCGCAGAATCCATAGGTTCAAAAGTATCCTCCATCAGAAAGCGTGTGGTGGGTTCCGTTCCCCACCATCCCTCAAAGCGGGGAATATCTTTTGTTCCGAGATGTTTTTCGTGCACAAATAATCCGGCCACTCCCCCCGGACTGCTGTTCAGATATTTGTAGGAGCACCATGCGGCAAAATCTACGCCCCATTCATGCAGTTTCAACTCCACGTTACCGATGGCATGTGCAAGATCCCAGCCGCAAAATGCACCAGCATCATGAGCAGCGGCGGTGATTTTTTCCATATCAAATAACTGCCCGGTGAAATAGTTTACCCCGCCAATCATCACCAGCGCCAACTCATCTTTATTTTGCCCAATAACTTCCAGAATATCTTCTTCACGAATTAGATATTCCCCTTCCCGCGGACCTATTTCGATTAAAGCGGAAGTAGGATCAAAACCGTGAAACCGGATCTGGGATTTCAGGGCATACGTATCCGAGGGGAATGCTTTCTTTTCGCAGAGAATTTTATAACGAGAAGCGGTAGGTCGGTAAAAACTGACTAAAAGAAGATGGAGATTGTTGGTCAGCGAACCCATAGCCACTACCTCTTTTTCCTTACTGCCTGTGATTGCGGAAAGGGGACGCGCAAACTGTTCGTGATAGGAAAACCAGGGATTTCGGGCGTTAAAATGACCTTCTACTCCAAGCTCTGCCCAATCGTGCAATTCAGTCCGAATGCGCTCCATGGCCGAAATGGGTTGCAGACCCAGTGAATTCCCCGTAAAATAGAGGCAATTACTTCCGTCATGCATCGGAAACAAAAACTGATCACGAAATTTCCCGAGCGAATCGGAAGCATCGGCACGTAAAGCAAATTCATGGAAAAATTCAAATAGCATCGAATATTTTTAAGCAAATATAACCCGAAGAAATAAACTAAACCGGGCGCATACAAATCAACCGATCAGTTCTCGCAGGCTTTCAGCAAACGCGAAACCTCCGCCTGAGAAAGCGGCTCTTTTTCCAGATACCATTCCGAAAGCATAAAATCAATCACCGCTTTGATTTCATCCGCTTCCAAATTGCGTATTCCTGCCATAGGCTGGTCATAAGTTTGCCCGTTCACGGAAATGGGACCGCTGATTCCATAACGGATGATACAGGGCAACCTG
>JBIJBG010000189.1:0-4442 GCA_044345355.1 Flavobacteriales bacterium | reverse complement strand
GTCCCGCCTGTCAAGCAGAATGGTTCCTTCGTTGGGTTGCACAAGTCCCACGACCATGTAAAAAGACGTGGTTTTTCCGGCGCCGTTGGGTCCCAGGAGACCGACGATTTCACCCTGTCCCACTTCAAATGAAACCTGGTTGACGACCGTGCGTGTTTTATAACGTTTTACCAGATTTTCGGCGCGAAGGATCATGAAATTTCGGCTTAGTTACCTAAATCACTGATGAATTTTATCCTCATCAGCCTTATTTCTTCTTCAGAATAGGCGTCTTCATATTCGCGCAGGGCTTCCTCTAAATCGGCATTTTCGGTGGAACGGAAGTAATCAAATAGCTCTTCCTGTTCATCGGCACCGAGGGATGAGTTGATGTAATAATCCAAATTCAAACGGGTTCCCGCATTCACGATGGATTCCATTTCGGTAAGCAGTTCCCGGATTTCCAGTCCTTTATTTTTGGCAATCATTTCAATGGGCATTTTTCTGTCTACCGATTGGATGATGTGTACTTTCATGTCAGATTTTCCGGCCAGATTTCGCACCACCACGATATCTTGCGGACGCTCAATTTCGTTATCTTCCACATATTTTTTTACCAGTTCCAGAAATGGCTTTCCGTATTTTGAGGCTTTTCCTTCTCCCACGCCGCTGATTTCTTTCAGCTCATCCATGGAAATAGGATATCGGGTGGCCATTTCGTCGAGGGAGGGATCTTGGAAAATAACAAATGGTGGAACTTTATTATCCTTGGCCAATTTTTTTCGCAGATCTTTAAGCAGGGCCATTAATGTTTCGTCAAGAGCGCCCGCGCCTTTTGCTCCCGAAAGAATCTCATCATCAGAACCACCATCGTCATCCAGGTGCTGATCTTTCGCAAAAAGAATACTGAAGGGGTTTTCAAGGTATTTTTTTCCTTTGTCGCTGAGCAGAAGAGTTCCGTATTTTTCAATGTTTTTGGTGAGAAAGTCATTCACCATGGCCTGCCGGATCACGCTGTGCCAGAAATGTTCTCCTTCATCAGCGCCCTCTCCGAATGTCTCAAGCCTTTCAAAGCCGTAGGTTTTTACTGTATTTGATGATTGACCCACCAGTACGTTTACAATCTGATTCGCTTTAAATCCGTCGTTCATCAAATCCAATGTTTTCAATACGAGCAGCAGCTGATCCCGCGCATCATACCGTTCCTTTGGATGGTCACAGTTGTCACAGCCTTTGTTGCACCGTTCCTCTTCAAAGTGTTCACCAAAATAATGGAGGAGTACTTTTCGACGGCAGGCCGTGGTTTCGGCAAAACTAACCACTTCCTGCATCAGCAGGCGGTTGATTTCCTGTTCGGCTACCGGTTTTCCGCTCATGAGTTTTTCCAGCTTGTTCATGTCGTCATAGCTGTAAAAAGCCACACATCGCCCTTCGCCGCCGTCTCTTCCGGCACGTCCCGTTTCCTGATAATAACTTTCCAGGGATTTGGGCATGTCATGATGTATGATGAAGCGGATGTCTGGTTTGTCGATTCCCATTCCGAAGGCAATCGTGGCCACGATAACTTCCACATCTTCCATCAGAAACATATCCTGGTTTTTGGCTCTGGTTTTGGCGTCCATCCCGGCATGGTATGGAACGGCATTAATTCCGTTTACCTGCAGTGTGGCTGAAATTTCCTCCACTTTTTTGCGGCTCTGGCAATACACGATGCCCGATTTTCCCGAGTTTTGTTTGATAAAACGAATGATTTCTTTGATTTCATTTCGTTTGGATCTTATTTCATAATACAGATTCTCTCTGTTGAAACTGTCCTTAAACAAGACGGCATCCTGCATGCCCAGGTTTTTCAAAATGTCCAGTTGTACCTTCGGTGTTGCAGTAGCTGTAAGAGCAATAATGGGGACCCTGTCAATCGCTTCAATAATGGTTCTCAGACGACGGTATTCCGGACGGAAATCATGCCCCCATTCAGAAATACAATGAGCTTCATCAATGGCAAAAAAACTGATTTTTATGCTTCGGAGAAATTCGATATTTTCTTCTTTAGTCAGACTCTCCGGAGCCACGAAGAGAATTTTGGTAATTCCAGCAACGATATCCGTTTTTACGCGATCACGTTCCCCTTTATTCAACGAAGAATTAAAAAAATGGGCGACACCTTCCGTGCTTCCGAATGCCCGGATACTGTCCACCTGATTTTTCATGAGGGCAATGAGCGGAGAAACTACGATGGCGGTCCCTTCGCTGATGAGCGCAGGCAGCTGATAACAAAGTGATTTACCTCCGCCCGTAGGCATGATGACAAAAATATCCTGACCGTTTAGAAGCGTTTGAATAATATCTTCCTGCCGACCTTTAAATTTATCAAACCCGAAGTACTTTTTGAGTTGTTCCTTCAAGGAAATTTCTATGGAAACTCCCATATTTTAGTTATTGTTAGTCCGCACAAGATTTGAATCTGATGAGGCGGAGGTTATTTTTAATTGTTTAAAACGTTTAAAGATAAGAAAAACTATCGTAATTGCGGTTTCTGTTATAAATAATTAAGACGCGGGCAGAATTTGGTTGGTTACTTCCCCGAAACCGATCCGAAAATCCCCGTTATCACAGTATCCCCTTATGGTTAAGGTGTCGCCGTCTTCAATGAATGTTCTTGTGCCGCCATGTTGCAATTGAATGGGTTTTTGTCCCCTCCAACTGAGTTCGAGCATGGATCCGAACCCACTTTCATCGGGCGCACTGATGGTTCCGGAGGCACACATGTCACCCACGCGCATGTTGCATCCGTTTACTGTATGATGCGCGAGCTGCTGGGCAATGTTCCAGTAAAGAAACTTGTGATTTGAACGGCAAATTCGATTTTCCACCCCATTTTGCGGGGTAAGAAATACCTCAAGTCCGATGTCAAAATTTCGTTTTCCTTCCGTCTTCAAATATGGCAGAAGGGGCTCATCCTGAGCAGGTCCTTCAACCCGAAATGGTTCCAATGCATCAAGAGTGACTATCCATGGGGAGACGGATGAGAAAAAGTTTTTCCCCAAAAAGGGTCCTAATGGCACATATTCCCATGCTTGTATATCTCGGGCACTGTAGTCATTAAACAACACCATGCCGAAAATGTAGTCCTCCGCTTCCGCCGCGTTGATGGCATTCCCGAGCGGATTTTCTCGACCCAGGATAAAAGCCATCTCAAGTTCTATATCCAGCTGTCGTGTGGGACCGAAAATTGGCCGTTCTTCGGTAACGGGTTTGAATTGTCCTTTAGGCCGTTGAAAAGAAGTTCCTGAGATCATAATGGATGAGGCCCTCCCATGATATCCGATGGGCATGTGTTTCCAATTGGGAAGTAGGGAAGGCTGGTCCGGGCGGAACATTTTTCCCACGTTGGAAGCGTGTTCCATACTGCTGTAAAAATCAGTGTAGTCCGGAACGTGCACCGGCATGTGCATAGATGCTTCATTTTGCTTGACGAAGAGATCGACATCGTTTCGTATTTCAAATGAAGATTCTTCCAAAAGTTGAATTAGCCGTGCCCGTACTTTTTGCCAGGTGGGTTTGCCCAAGCGGATAAAACCGTTCAGTGTGTCGTTTAGAAAAACAGGTTCGGCGGGCAGTCCGCAATCTGATAAGAAATTACGTTCGTGCAGAAGGGCCAAGTCCAGAATTAAATCGCCGATAGCTATTCCCGCACGCGGACTTCGCTCCTTTGTGCTGAAAATTCCGTAAGGCAGGTTTTGTATGGGGAAGTCGGAGCCCCGTGAAACAGGAATCCAGGATTTTAAATTGTTTAAATTCATTCCACCTTTTTTTCTAAGTGTGCAAATATAGCATTTTAGTGTTATGAAAATAAGGGGTTACCCGGCTTGATTTAAAATCAAAAATTCGAGATCCAAAAACATATCCCAGGCAGGACATTCATAGCCCATTACCAAGGCTTTTGAGTGGGCTGCGGGGCCATTTAGGGGGTTTGGAAGAACGCTTCCCGGATTGGCGTAAAAAAATGGAAAATATCCATTGCGTAAAATGGGTTTCGGTGCCTTTATTCCCAAATAAGCGAGTCCGTTTCGAATTAACTTATATTCATTTTCATAGAGGGGTTTTTCCGTCATGTTTAGTAACTGGGTAATCAAATCCGGCTTAAGGTCATCCAGTGCCCTGAAGCAATCGGAGCTGATTAAAAAAGCCAAATGATATAAGCAAGTGGAAGTTTGGAGGTACTGCGGGGATATGCGGTGAGGCCTTTTCATTACTAAGCCTGAAGTAAAGGCCTCTCTCAACCATTCTGTTGAGGCCGAGTCTTGCTCATTCATAGGAAAACCGGCTTCGCACAATGAATACAAAATATTGGTTAGAACACAAAAGTCAATTTCAGGCGGCATCTTATCGCCCAACCAGGTTCCATGGGTTTTCATTCCGGTGAGTTTTTTCGGGGCATTCCGCAGTTTTCTTTTGATTCCCGG
>JBIJBG010000186.1:0-4515 GCA_044345355.1 Flavobacteriales bacterium | reverse complement strand
CATTGTCCAGGGCCATTTTGCGCAACTCCATCCATTCTTCATGTGAAGCATCTTTTAACCCTAAAATGAGAAAGGAATCGTCGGCATCATCGGGTATGTGCAATCCGTTCAGGCGTGAAAGAATAGGATCTCCCGGAAATTGGCTTACCGGTCTTGTGCGCCAAAAATTATAACTGACTCTCCCATATTTGTTGGAAAAATTTGCCGTAGCCGATAAGATGGAATTTAATAAGGTATCAGCGCTGGTTTTTGCGGGCTCCGGAAAAGAATTTAGCAAACGCTTGATTCGTACACCAATGATGGCGGAAAAGAAAATATTTTCATCCGGCTTATAGTATGGTATTCTTTCGTGATAACGGTAGGAGGGAAATATACCTTGTGAAAACCCGTTCACGCCCGTTTGCATAAAGGTCAGCTTTTTCAAAAGCATCTCCAACGTGTCCGTTTCCCGCTGAGCCCATAGTTTCGGTAGCAGAACGAGAAGAACGACCGTAAAGAATCCATTAATTTTCACCTTCAAATATAATCAATCCCCCAAATATGTATTTTTGAATCATGAGAATATTCCCGTGGTATTTTATGTTAGGTACACTCCTTGCATCCTCGGCCAGGTCACAAAGCGTATATAAAATTCCGGTGGTGGTGCACGTGGTGCATTATGACGGGAGTGAAAATATTTCTGAGGAGCAAATTAAAAACGGTATTGCCATACTTACCCGAAATTTCCGAAAACAAAATCCCGATACCTTGGAAATAGTGCCCCAGTTTCGTCCGCTTGCCGCAGATATGGAGGTGGAATTCGAATTAGCCAAACGCGATCCGCAAGGAAATTGTACCAACGGCATAAATCGAATCCGCTCACCATTCACCCTGACGGGCGGACACGAGGTAAAGAGCCTTATTCATTGGCCCGCCGATAAATACCTGAATATTTATGTGGTAAGGGATGCGGCCGGGCTCGCCGGTCATGCATTGATGCCTTTTCAGGCGGATTCACTTCCGGACTGGGACGGAATCGTCATTCAGGGGAATTATTTCGGCAATATAGGTACGTCCAATGATACCCGTTCCGTAGTACTTTCGCATGAGGTAGGGCATTACCTCAATCTTTTTCATATCTGGGGCGGAAATAATGTTCCCGGTTTTTATTATCTGCCGGTAGGACAGGCTGCCAATTGTGCCGTGGGAGACAGTGTTTCGGATACCCCTTCCACCATTGGGTGGAGCAGTTGCAATTTGAATGCCAATTCCTGTGATATTGAACTTGATAATGTGCAGAATTTTATGGATTATGCTTATTGTGCCCGAATGTTTACTCTAGGGCAAAAGGCAAGGGTGCACGATGCATTAAACAGTTCCGTGGCACAACGTAACGAATTGATTTCATCCGCCAATCTTTCAGAAACAGGCATCACTATCGATAATCCCCTTTGCAGGGCTGATTTTTATACGCCCCGCAGAACCTATTGTCTGAATGAGGAAGTTCGATTTTATGATGCATCGTTTCATGATCCCGTGGCTTGGAATTGGAATACCGGAAACGGAAATCTGCTGTCGGGGGCAAATCCGAGCTACTTGTATGGCACGGCAGGAAAAATGGATGTTTCTTTAAGTGTTTCTGACGGAAGTCAGAATCTTAACGTGACGAAATCCGGTTGGCTTCAGATTTTAGAGGCACAAGGTAAATCACTTCCGTACTCGGAAGGTTTTGAAAATTATGATCAACCTACCGAAAGCGAATTATTGTTGGAATGTGAAACAGAAATCTGTTGGACTGTTACCGATCAGGCTTTTACGAATGGAGCAAAGTCCCTTATCCTTAATAATGCCGGCCTTCAGGCGGGCCTTATGTACCGTTTTACCACACCCCGTTTGGACTTTTCCCAAACTCCCGATCCCGTCCTATCTTTTAAATACGCTTTTGCCCAACGTGATACATCTAATACAGACCGACTTGTGGTAAAGATGAGCCGCGACTGCGGTAAAACCTGGATTACGCGAAAAACGTTAACCGGAAGCCAGTTATCCACCGCCCAAACTGCTGCAGATTCAGCATTTATTCCCAATGCCTCCGAGTGGAGTGAGGTGCTGATATCTCCTACGCCATCCTCCTACAAAACGGACAATATCATTTTTCGCTTTGAATTTTACACGGGCGGAGGCAATCACTTTTATTTAGATGATATTCAAATTTTTGATCTTTCTACATTGAGCCAGTGGAAAGGCAAAGCCCCTGCATGGCGTATTTTCCCGAATCCCTCACGTGAATTCATGCACATTGAATCGGATTTTTCTTCTTTTGACGTGCAGATTTTTTCACAAACAGGCATTCTTGTGGCCGATTACACTAACCTTACCGGGGCATTTCCGTTGGATATTGCTGAACTGACTCCGGGGGTCTATTTTGTCCGAATACAATTTGCTGATTACGCAGGGTATCAAAAATTAATCGTCGCGGAGTAATCCCCTGTTGTGGGTATTTTTTAGGTAATTGTCGGGTTGTTTTAGTAAAGCCCGGCCTCACGAATTATTTTTGCGCTCATTTTGGGAAAAATTATGCAGGTTACCAGCCGTTACAAGTATGTTCTTTTGGCCTCGTTGTACTTTGCCCAATTTTTGCCCTTTGCGTTTTTCATTTCATCTCTGCCCGTTATTCTTAGGAGGCAGGGTCATTCTCTTGAAGAAATCAGTTTCTTATATGCCCTCGGGTTGCCTTATGCGTTGAAATTTCTTTGGGCGCCTTTTGTGGATAGGGGAGCCGGACAACGCAATCATTACAAAAAATGGATATTGATTCTGACGTTACTCTATGCGGCGTGCATGCTGGGTGCTCTTTTTTTTCGGCCCGAAACGGGAAGATTTGGATTCCTGTTTGCATTTTTGGCTTTGGGTATGTTTTTTCTGTCCACCCAGGATATTGCGGTAGATGCCCTCGCCACCAGGATGCTGAACCATTCGGAAAGGGGAGTGGGAAACGGATTGCAGGCAGCAGGCGGTTTTATGGGTTATTTCGTGGGAGGAGGTATTCTGTTAATGACCTATGATTTTTTAGGTTGGTCATCTACCTTGATATTGCTGGCCTCTTTACTTATTTTGTCGCTGATACCTTTGTTTTTTTTGAATGAACCGCAGACCCCGAATTCCTCGCGTGCCGCTTTTTCGTCTTTAGCTACTTTTTTTCGGCGTAAAGATATTCTCATTCCCATGCTTCTTGCGGTTTTCTGCGGATTGCCATTGCAAATGGCTTACCACAAATTTAGGCCTTTCATGGCTGATGTGGGCTTCAGCAACGAAGAAATCGGTTTTTATATCGGGCTTGTGGGTATGGCTTCCGGTATCTGTTTTTCCATTTTAACCGGCTTTTTTTTGAAGCGATTGGAGATGAAAAAAACGATGATATCGGTTTTATTATTAACCGGAATCTGTATCCCATTTTTAATTTTGCCCACTCTGGGGTATTTGCAACCCGTATTTTTATGGACGGCCGTTTTAGCAGGCGGAGGGATGTCAGGAGCAGTGCATGCCGTTTCCTATGCCTTTTACATGCATTATGCCCGTCAAGGTTCCGAAGGATCTGACTTTACCTTGCAAAATGCTCTTTCTTTTTTAATTGGTTCTATGTTCATGCCATTCGGAGGTATGATAGGAGACCGTTTCGGCTACATGGTCTTGTTTTCAATAGCCCTATTCATGCAGGTGGTTCTTACATTGGCAGCTTTGCGGTATTTTTACCGAAAACTTAAATTATCCTGATTCTCATGTCCAATTCAGATTTGCGAGCCACGGAGCAGCCGGGAGAATTAACCGACTTAGAAAAAAAGTCTGTATCCGACATTTTGTTCTCCATAAATGAAGCTGATAAAACAGTCGCCCTTTCTGTTGAAAAAGAGCTTTTCAAAATTGAAAGACTGACACAAAAAGTGATTTCCATTTTGGAATCCGGTGGTCGGATTTTTTATATAGGTGCAGGAACAAGCGGCAGATTAGGTGTAGTGGATGCTTCAGAGCTTCCTCCTACCTATGGTATATCTCACGGAACGGTAATCGGCCTGATTGCCGGTGGCGATCAGGCCATCCGTAAAGCGGTGGAATTTGCGGAAGATAATAAGGATGGTGCCATCGGCCAACTCGAGGAGTTGGGCTTAAACAGACATGATATGGTCATTGGTATTGCGGCCAGCGGAACCACTCCTTATGTAGTAGGTGCTCTGCAACATTGCCAAAAAATCGGCATCCCTACAGGATGCATCGTATGTAATCGAAATTCTCCGGTTGCCGCAGTAGCTGATTTTCCGGTTGAAGTGATCACCGGTCCCGAGGTAGTTACCGGAAGCACCCGCATGAAGGCGGGAACCGCCCAGAAAATGGTATTGAATCTGATCTCTACCACAGCCATGATTAAAACAGGTCATGTGGTGGGTAATAAAATGGTGGATATGCAGCTCACCAACCAAAAATTAGTGGATCGCGGGGTGCGTATGATTATCGAATCAAAGGGAATAGATGAAACCAAAG
>JBIJBG010000175.1:0-4953 GCA_044345355.1 Flavobacteriales bacterium | reverse complement strand
GCTTCAATTAGGCAGTGTTCGCAAGGTATTGCAATATTTGTCCGATACCGGGGTTTAGACCTGTCTGTTAAAAACAAAAGCGAAAAAGCGGAGTTAAATCGTCAAATCCTTTTATTTTTGACCTGTTTATTCAACATTTTTAGATCAAACATTTATGGCTGAAGTACGCAATAATTGGACCCGGGAAGAAATTTCAGCAATTTACGATATGCCGTTGATTGATTTGGTTTTTCAGGCTGCGGCAGTACACAGGGATCATTTTGACGGACGTGAAGTGCAGATGAGTACGCTGCTTTCAATTAAAACAGGCGGCTGTCCGGAAGATTGCTCCTATTGTCCTCAGGCTGCCAGATACCACACCGATGTCAAAGGTACACCGATGGTAAACACCGCGGAAATTATCGAGTCGGCGATGACCGCAAAAGCTTCCGGATCAAGCCGCTTTTGCATGGGAGCTGCCTGGCGCGAGGTGAAGGACAATGTGCAGTTTGACCGTGTGGTGGATGTAGTGAAAACGGTAACTGATATGGGCATGGAAGTATGCTGCACTTTGGGTATGCTCAACGAACAACAGGCAAAAAGATTAAAAGAGGCCGGCTTATACGCCTACAATCATAACCTGGACACATCTCCCGAGTTTTATGATAAAATCATTACTACCCGTACCTACGAAGATCGTTTGAATACATTGGAGAATGTGCGAAATGCCGGTATTTCTGTCTGTTGCGGAGGCATTGTCGGAATGGGAGAAGCCAAAACGGATCGTATCGGGTTGATTCAAACGTTGGCCAATTTGCCCAAACATCCCGAATCGGTTCCCATAAATGCCCTGGTGGCAGTTAAGGGAACTCCGCTGGGCGAACAGGATAAAATTCCGTTCTGGGAATTTTTACGGACCATAGCAACCGCACGAATCGTCATGCCGGACAGTATGGTCAGGCTTTCCGCGGGAAGAGAGGAAATGTCGCTTTCCGAGCAGTTTCTTTGCTTTTTAGCGGGTGCCAATTCAATCTTTGCCGGAGACAAATTACTGACCACGCCCAATCCTGAATTTGATTCAGACAAAGCCATGTTTTCTCTTTTTGGACTTACCAACAGGGCCCCTTTCAAGGATCACAAGGGAGCTGATCTGGATGTATGCGCAGATGGAATTCCTGCGTAAAAAATTAAATGAACGAAAAGAGGACGGAACACTCCGTCAATTGATCAGTCGATCTCCTGGTATTGATTTTTTCTCCAATGATTATCTTGGAGCATCACAGAATTCCCAAATTGCTCAAACAGCACTGACCTTACTTCAAGATGAAAATCTCCATCATACGGTAGGATCTTCCGGATCCAGACTTATTTCCGGTAATCTTCCGTTTTATGAAGCTACGGAAAAATTTTTGGCACAGCACTTTAAAGCCGAAAGCGCCTTGGTTTTTCCTTCAGGCTTCAGCGCATTATCGGGTTTGCTTTCCTGTATCGCCTCCCGGGAGGATACCATAATTTACGATGAACTGATTCACGCTTCAGCCAGAGATGGTATGCGGTTGAGTATGGCCAGGCATTTTTCATTTAGACACAATAACCCGGAAGACTTGAGGCGAAAGCTGAAAAATGCTACAGGCCGTGTTTTTGTTGTGGTAGAATCCGTCTACAGCATGGATGGAGATTTTTGTACTTTGGATGATATTGGGAATCTAAAGACAGAATTTGATTTTACGCTTATTTTGGATGAAGCACATTCGGGAGGCATATTCGGAGAGCAGGGAAAAGGTCTTGGCCTTCCTTTTGCCGGTGATGAACATGTAATTCGGGTTATGACTTTTGGAAAAGCGTTTGGCGTGGAAGGCGCAGCCGTGCTCGGGCCTGAGGTTTTGCGTGATTACCTCATCAATTTTTCCCGTCCGTTTATCTATTCTACCGCGCCTGGACCTCATTTTTTTGCACTAATCCAATCGGCAGTTAGCTGGAATGGCAAAGCCGTCACAGAGCGGAATAGTCTTTTGGGAAATATTACGTTTTTTAAATCACTGGTTACCTCCGCTAATTCATCTCCCATACAGGTTTTCAGCTCCTCGGATAAAGTCAGGTTGAAGGAACTGGCGGATAAATTAAAACATGAAGGATTTTCGGTTAAGGCCGTTTTTTCACCAACGGTTCCCGAAGGAAAAGAACGAATTCGCCTGGTCATCCACTCATTTAATCGCCGCGAAGAAATAAGCAAACTGGTTGCCCACATGAACGCATTTGGCTTTTAACTCAATTCAAAAAAAACAGACACTAGCTCAATTTCTATTTTTTGAGTAAATCCCGTATTTCGGTCAGCAATTTTTCTTCATTGGTTGGTTCGGGTGGAGTTGCGGCTGATTCACTTTTTTCCTTTTTGAGTTTATTCATTCCTTTCACAAGGGCAAAAATGCAAAAGGCAATAATGGTAAAATCAACTACGGTTTGCACAAAAGCCCCGTAATTCAGGGTTACCTCAGTCACTTCCGGGGTAATTATTTTATCTCCGTCCATAACGGCGGCCGAACCGCTTTTTATAGTCGCCTTCAACTCTTTAAAATCAACGCCTCCCAAAAGCACTCCGATTGGAGGCATGATGACATCATTTACCAGGGAGGTGACGATTTTTCCAAACGCACCCCCGATAATCACACCCACCGCCAAATCTACCACATTGCCCTTCAGCGCAAATTCTTTGAACTCTTTTAAAATACTCATGCGTTTCCGATTTATAAAACAAAGATAAATGAATATTTGAAGGCTGCTTGCGCTTGATTTTTATACCTTCGCTCTTAAATAGCATAACGTTATGTATGATTTGATTGTTCTGGGAAGTGGTCCAGGCGGATATGTGGCTGCCATACGCGCCTCGCAATTGGGAATGAAGGTGGCCATCGTAGAAAAAGAATCGTTGGGTGGAATTTGTTTGAATTGGGGATGTATTCCGACTAAAGCATTGCTGAAAAGTGCAAACATTAAAGAATACATAGACCATGCCGCCGATTATGGGTTGGATGACGCCAAGGCAAACGTGAATTTTCCCGGTGTGATTAAAAGGAGTAGGGGAGTTGCCGAGGGCATGTCCAAGGGTGTGCAATTTTTGATGAAAAAAAATAAAATTGACGTCGTTTATGGTTTCGGTAAATTTAAAAGTTCCTCCGTTCTGGAGGTAACCGATTCCGAAGGAAAGAAGCAAACCGTTCAGGGAAAGCACATCATCATTGCCACGGGTGCACGCTCCAAAGTGCTTGACAGTATTCCCCAAAACGGGAAAACTATCATAGGCTATCGCGAGGCGATGACGTTGCCGGAACAGCCCAAATCCATGGTTGTCATCGGGTCGGGTGCAATTGGAAGTGAGTTTGCCTATTTTTACAATGCCATGGGAACAAAAGTTACCTTGGTAGAATATATGCCTACTATTTTACCTATTGAGGACGAAGAAATTTCCAAGCAATTGGAAAAATCTTTCAAGAAAGCCGGTATGGAGGTACTTACGGAAACATCGGTTGAAAAGGTTGAAACGATCGGTAAAACCTGCAAAGTATATTTAAAAAATAAGAAGGGTGAGCAAACCATTGATTGTGACGTGGTACTTTCTGCCGTTGGCGTAGTAGCCAATTTGGAAGGAATGGGACTGGAAGAATTGGGAATAAAAACAGAAAAAGGAAAAATCAGCACAGATTCTTTTTTCCGCACCAATATATCCGGGGTATATGCCATCGGTGACGTAACCACCGGTCCTGCTCTTGCACACGTAGCTTCACATGAAGGAATAGTTTGTGTGGAAAAAATTGCCGGAAAAAATCCGGAACCGGTGGATTATGGCAACGTACCTTCCTGTACCTATTGCCATCCTGAGGTAGCCTCGGTGGGCATGACGGAAAAGCAGGCCAGGGAAGCAGGTCATGAAATAAAAGTGGGTAAATTCCCTTTTTCAGCAAGTGGTAAAGCCAGTGCTGCCGGTACCAAGGATGGTTTTGTAAAAGTGATTTTTGATGCCAAATATGGGGAATGGCTGGGTTGCCATATGATCGGTGCCGGCGTAACCGAAATGATTTCTGAAGCCGTGGTAGCCAGAAAATTGGAAACAACGGGGCATGATATCGTTACGGCGATGCATCCACACCCCACCATGAGCGAAGCGATAATGGAAGCAGCCGCGGCGGCATACGGTGAGGTTATTCACCTTTAATTATGGTGCTTTCAGGTAAAACTTAGCTGATAGCCATATGCCGCGGATTCTGAGGATAATCAACAGGTTTAATTTGGGAGGGCCTACCTACAATGTAGCTTACCTTACCAAATATATGCCTTCTGATTTTGAAACCTTGCTTGTTGGCGGCATGCCGGACGTAAACGAAGGAACATCTTCCCATATCCTGAAAAATTTAGGTATTGAGCCGGTTGTGCTTAATGAAATGAAAAGATCCATTCATCCGGAAATGGATTATGCGGCCTATGTAAAGATAAGGAAACTCATACGTGATTTTAAACCTGACATTGTCCATACCCATGCGTCTAAAGCGGGTGCATTAGGACGATTGGCTGCCTCTAAAGAGCGCGTTCCAGTACTGGTTCATACCTTTCATGGTCATGTTTTTCACAGTTATTTCGGTAAAGCGCAAACCTATTTTTATAAAACCATTGAACGAAGAATGGCCAAATTGACAGATCGCATCATTGCCATCAGTGAAGGCCAGAAAAATGAACTTTCGATCGAGCACAAGATTTGCCCGGCTGAAAAAATTTCAGTCATCCCTTTGGGATTTGATTTGGAGCGGTTTTGGACCGATGTGGAAGCGAAAAGACTGATTTTCAGGGAGACATATAAAATTGGCGATGATCAGTTAGCCGTGGGAATTATAGGAAGGTTGGTTCCGGTGAAAAACCACATCCTGTTTTTGGACTCAGCCAAAAGTGTTTGGGAAAAATTTCCGGAAAAGGTTCGATTTTTCA
>JBIJBG010000161.1:0-5120 GCA_044345355.1 Flavobacteriales bacterium | reverse complement strand
TCAAATATGAAAACATTAAGACTTAAGTTATTACTGTTAACCATTTTGCTGGGATTTTCATCTTGCACCTTTACAAAAAGGCTCTACACAAAAGGATATCATGTTGATTATCCAATTGCTGGCCCTAAGAAAAACACACATAGTTCAAAGAAAGAACTAGAAGATCAAAAAATTATTTCAGAAAACTCAAAAACCGCCTTTGATTTAGATAACAGTATTTCATCA
Organism: Flavobacteriales bacterium; assembly: GCA_044345355.1. Lineage (GTDB taxonomy): Bacteria > Bacteroidota > Bacteroidia > CAIKAF01 > CAIKAF01 > JAKRSD01. The sequence continues at coordinate 4,895 of JBIJBG010000161.1, read as the reverse complement.
ACCCAAAATGAAAAAGGCGTTATTCTTAATCCATCTTTACAAGTATCATTTAATGAAATATATAATAAGGAAAATGTAAAAAATAAAAATGATGATTGTGACCTTATAATTATGATGGACGATACCCAAATTAAAGCAAAAGTTCTTGAAATTACGGAGACTCAAATTAAATATAAAAAGTGTAGTTATCAGGATGGTCCAACTTTCACCCAAAGTTTAACTGATGTAAATCATATTAAATTTGCAAATGGAGAATTTTTCATTCCAGAAATTAAAGAAGATGAGGACTTAAATACCAATAAGCCTGCTGTTAAGTCGGGTAAATTTGATGGAGGGCCAAGTGTTGCAGGACTCGTTTTTTCAATTCTGGCTACAGTTTTTTCGATTATTACATGGTTCTTTTCTTGGATTTTTACAATTCCAGGCTTGGTGATGGGTCTTTTGGCAATTATTTTAGGAGCGGTCGGTTCTAAACGAAAATATCTTAAAGGTATGGGGGTTTATTCATTGGTCATGGGGATTATTACTTTTATAGTATCCCTGATTGCTCTAATTATTTTAGTATTGTTATTTCTTTAGTTATAGCAGGTACTTTTCTTGGATTACTGCATTCTTCGCATCTCTTTATGCAGTCCATAAGTTAATTGCGCCCAATTTTCAATTTGCAAAAATAAATTCTGTCATCACCTTTCTCGCTGCTGTACCGAAATACTCTTAGTTGGTATACCACCTTTTCCGGAATGCGTATTTCGCTCTTAGACGGAAAGTTTCATACGGATGCAATTTCGCGGTTATGCGAATCCGGACTATTCCCCTTCGCTCCGGTAAATCCGGATCAGCGTATGGCTGTTTTTTAAATATGGTCATGACGTTTAGTTCATAAATTAATGGTTGGTTTACCAAGTATCCTTTGTTTTTCAGTAACTTACAATGAATCACTCCTGTCTAGATAATTCGGGCCCGCAATGCTGTTGTGAAGCCTGATTGGTTGTGTTAAATGTCTGCTGAATAGGTGCTTATTTGATTATTCGGGTCATATCTTTTTTAATCTTTTCGAAATGTTGTAGGTTTGTTCCCGAATTAAATTTTAAATAAAATGAAAAGAAAATTAATGTTTGGTTTGTCATCTTTGGCCTTGATTGCCGTGACATTTACTTCCTGCAGCAAAAAAGAGGAGTGTATTGAGTGTGATGGTGAAATTATTATCTGTGAAGAGGAGTACAAAAACTCCACCGCAGGTGCCACACTTCCTTGGTCTACCTACAAAGCCTCTGCAATTCTTGCTCCCGGTTGTAAAGTAGTTAAGAAGTAAATAATCTTTAACTGATTTTGCCGGCTCTGAGTGCTTATCTCGGAGCCGGTTTTTTATTTCTGCCTCGAGCAGGCGGTAACTTGCCTTTTCGTTTTTCATTTATTAAAATAACCTCTGGGATTAACAAGGTGTCCCCCTGCCTTATCCTGAGTCACAATCAAAAAATCGCCAAACGTTGTTTGTCGCTTTTCATTTTCTGAAAGGTGATTGGGATTACTGACGCGATCCCTGCCTTACCCAGAGTCAGAGTCAAAAAATCGCCAAACGTTGTTTGTCGCTTTTCATTTTCTGAAAGGTGATTGGGATTACTGACGTGATCCCTGCCTTACCCAGAGTCACAGTCAAAAAATCGCCAAACGTTGTTTGTCGCTTTTCATTTTCTGAAAGGTGATTGGGATTACTGACGTGATCCCTGCCTTACCCTGAGTTACAGTCAAAAAATCGCCAAACGTTGTTTGTCGCTTTTCATTTTCTGAAAAACATCTGCAAGTAAGCTTGCCGCGTTTTTTAGAAAATGAAAAACACCGCTTTCGGCGGTGTTTTTTGACTTATCCGTGGTCTCGTAGGGATTCGAACCCCAAACCTTCTGATCCGTAGTCAGATGCTCTATCCAATTGAGCTACGAAACCTTGTAAATGAGTGCAAAGATAAGGAATGACACGTATATTACAATACCTTTTTGCCTTATTCTTCTAACGTGACGGATAATCCCTTCACTTTTAATTTTTTGTACATTTTATCCAGAACATCGTGTGGTCCTTTTTTTACATCACACTTGCCGTTGAAATGCGTAATCCAGGCACATTGCTCAGCTTGTTCAGGATAATGCCCGCAAATTTCCTGAAGGCAATCAATCACATGGTCAAACGTGTTGTAATCATCATTGTGCAGAATCAATACTCTCTGCTCCAAGTCTACCGTAAGTACATCTTCCTGAAATTCGGTCTGGTAGGAGCCGTTTGAAAAAATAGTGACCATACTGTTTATGATTTACGAGAACAAAAATAGGAGTTTATCTATCACTGCCCAAATGTACAAAATTGCTTTCCGTACTTTTGCCTTCATAATTTTACAAAGGCATGATTCAATTAGGCATTATACGCGAAGGCAAAAATCCACCCGATAAACGTGTTCCTTTTACACCGGAGCAATGTGCCTCACTTCAACAGTCAGGTCGTTTTCATGTGGTGGTTCAGCCTTCATCGGTGCGTGCCTTTACGGATGAAGAATACCGACATGCCGGCATCGAATTAAAGGAGGATTTGTCTTCCTGTGATTTGCTCATGGGGGTAAAGGAAGTGCCCGTGGAGCAAGTGATTGCCGATAAACACTATCTGTTTTTCGCCCATGTGATAAAAAAGCAACCCTACAACCGGAAGCTGATGCAGGTTATGGTGCGCAAAAGGATTACCCTCACCGATTACGAATGTCTTCGCGATGCGGGCGGTGACCGCGTTTTAGGCTTTGGGAAGTTTGCAGGAATCGTGGGTGCTTACAATGCCCTCCTGGGTTGGGGTAAACGGTACAAATCATTTGATTTGAAGCCCGCACATGCCTGTTTCGACTTGGCTGAATTAAAGACTGAATTGAAAAAAGTGGTCCTCCCTCCCCTTAAAATCGTACTCACCGGAACAGGCAGGGTAGGGCAGGGAGCTATAGAAATAATGGATGCTCTTGGAATCAGAAGGGTGGAAGCCCCGGAATTTCTCTCCACGCAGTTTAATGAACCGGTATTCACGGTCATTAATTATGACTCCTATTACCGGAATAAAAGTGGAAAGCCGTTCGATAAGCAAGAATTTTTCAGTCATCCCGATCGTTTTGAAAGTGCGTTTCTTCCGTTCGCCCATGAGGCCCGGATCTTCATTTCCTGCCATTATTGGGACAGTTCATCACCCAGGCTTTTTACCATGGACGAGATGAAGGATCCTGCATTTTCCCTTGAGCTGATTGCCGATATTACCTGCGATATCAAGGGTTCCATTCCAAGTACCGTTCGCGCCAGCACCATAGCCGAACCATTTTATGGGTTTGATCCCCGCACCGGAAATGAAGTCGACGCATTCCGAACCGACTGCGTTACCATGATGGCTGTTGATAATCTTCCTTGTGAGCTGCCCAGGGATTCTTCCGAATTTTTTGGGAGTGAATTACTGAAAAAAGTCATGCCTCTCTTTTATGAAATCGATTCTGAAGAGATTTTGACCCGCGGAACTATTCTGAAGCAAGGTAAACTTACTACTGGCTTTGACTATCTGGCCGATTTCGCCGCAGAATGATTTTAAAACGGAAACTTTTATACCTTTGCAGTCGCCTTTGCGGAAGTGGTGAAATTGGTAGACACGCACGTTTCAGGGGCGTGTGGAGCAATCTGTGCGGGTTCGAGTCCCGCCTTCCGCACCAAAAGCCTTCTCTTGTCGGGAAGGCTTTTTTCTTGTGTTTTATGAAAATTTCACGTAGGTGAAATTAGGTGTTCTTACAAGGTAAACATGACGATTTCTTGATATATTCCTTACTTTTACAAAAATTGCCCTGATTGTTTAAGCGTGTCAATAAAAAGTTAAAGCGGGTTTTCCGTAGCGAATCAATACCGAGAAGGCCTTCTCTGGCCGAACGAAAGTTCGGTCTTCCGCCGGGAAGCATCGTGAATCTCCATGACGCAGAAACACAGGAAACCGAATTAACGGTGATTACTTATGCTGAGGGCATTTTTTCTGAGGATAAGGCGGACTCCATAGAAAAGGTGTTGGTGGGAAGAGATTCCTCCAAAGTAACCTGGATCAACGTGGAGGGTTTCAAGAACATTTCCATTTTTGAAACCATTGCCGATTTTCTGCAGATTGACCGTCTGGTTATGGAAGATGTTCTGGATCAGCAATCCAGACCTAAGTTTGAAGAATACGAAGCCTATTGTTTTGTTACCGCCAAAATGCTGCATTTTGAAAAGCGGTATGGGGTTATTTTTCATGAACAGGTAAGTTTTATTCTGCATGGAAATTTACTGATTACTTTCCAACAGAAAGAAGGCGATGTGTTTGAAAAAATCAGAGAACGAATAAGAAAGCCGGGCGGCAAAATACGGCAGCGCCGGGCAGATTATCTGCTGTATGCCTTGCTTGATATCATGGTGGACAATTATTTCGTGGTGTTGGAAAAATACGAGGAAAATGTCCGCAATCTGGAAGATGATATTTTGGAAAATCCGGAGCGATTTGCCCTTTCGGAAATAAGGCGTTTCCGGCATGAAAATGTGCTTATACGGCAGGCGCTCGTGCCTCTGCGCGAAGCCGCAGGAACCATGCTCCGGTCGGAAATGAAGGTATTTGAACCGTCCACCCGCAAATTTGTGAGGGAACTTTACGAGCATGTGGTTCAGGTAAACGAAGCGGCTGAAATCACACGGGAATTAGCCACAAGCCTTATGGAAACCTACCTGAGTGCCCTAAATACCAAAATGGGTAACGTAAACAAGGCCCTTACCGTGATTGCCACCATATTTCTGCCTCTCACGTTTATCACCGGTATTTACGGCATGAATTTTACCGTGCTGCCCGGGGCCCAACATCCTTCGGGCTTCTGGTTT
>JBIJBG010000194.1:0-4380 GCA_044345355.1 Flavobacteriales bacterium | reverse complement strand
CCGTTTGGGTTTGTTCATTTCTTAAAAAATAACCTACTTCGCAGTAAATTATCAGCCATCAGAATATGTCAGCATCAGCGGGAAATTACATTCATGTGCCTTATGGCAAAAGTGTTCACGGGGAAGAAGAAATAGAAGCCGTGGTGCATGTGTTGCGCACGGGTACCCAAATGGGTAAACATGTGCGTGAAATGGAAGATAAAGTGGCAGCATTGTATGCCAAGAATCATGGAATCATGGTTAATTCCGGATCTACGGCCCTTTACCTTGCCGCCGATTTGTTGGACTATCCCGAGGGCTCGGAAATCATCACTCCCGCCCTTACGTTCAGCACTACCGTGGCGCCGCTGGTAAAGAAAGGGTGGATTCCCGCTTTCGTGGATGTGGAAGAAGGTACGTACAACATTGATGCCGCCAAGGTAGAGGAGATGATTACTCCCAATACACGGGCCCTGTTTATTCCCAACCTCATCGGAAATTTACCCGACTGGAAAGAGTTGCGCCGCATTGCGGATAAGTACAAACTCTTTGTACTGGAGGATTCTGCGGACACTCTGGGTGCAGAAATTGACGGAGCCAGCAGCGGGCGTTTTACCGACATGAGTACAACCAGTTTTTATGGTTCGCATGTGGTAAACTGCGCCGGAAACGGAGGAATGCTCTGCGTAAATGAAGATGAACATCTGCGCCGCGGAAAACTTCTGCGCAGCTGGGGAAGAAGCTCTTCCCTGTTCGTGGAGTCGGAAAAAATTGAAAACCGCTTTAATGTAGAGGTGGACGGTATTCCATACGATGCCAAATTTGTTTTCGAAGAACCCGGATACAACGTGGAGCCTTCCGAAATGGGAGCAGCATTCGGATTGGTGCAGGTTTCTAAACTTCAGGCCAACATAGATGCGCGCAACCACAATTACCATTACCTGCGCAATTTCTTTGCCCGTTATGAAGAGTTCTTTATCCTGCCTAATCAGTTGCCCGACTCCCGCACGGGCTGGCTGGCTTTTCCCGTGACGGTCCGCGAAAAGGCACCGTTCATACGTCGCGATCTGCAGATTTTTTTGGAAAAAAGAAACATTCAGACACGGACTATATTCACGGGAAACATCCTCAGACAACCCGGATTTAAAGATATTGCCTGCAAGCGTTCATCAGGCGGATATGCCGAGTCTGATAAGGTGATGCGCGGCGGGATGCTCCTCGGCTGTCACCAGGGTCTGAGCATGGCTCAGTTGGAGCACATGGCCGATTCCGTAGCCGAATTCATGAAATCTTTTTAATGCTCTCCTTACTTACCAAACCACACCCCGACAATTCATGAACGACAGCTCCAAAGGCCTGGTTAAAACCTTCGGATTTTACACGGCATTTTTACTGGTAGCCGGCTCCATGATCGGATCCGGTGTGTTTAAAAAAGTGGCTCCCATGACGGCCGAACTGGGCTCGGCATGGCTGGTATTGGCGGCTCTGCTCACGGCGGGCATCATCAGCCTGATGGGCGCACTCACCAATGCGGAAGTGGCGGGGCTGATAGCGGAGCCGGGAGGGCAGTATGCCTACTTCAAAAAAATGTACGGTAAACCGTTTAGTTTCCTTTACGGATGGAGCATGATGAGTGTGGTGCAGACTGCTACGGGCGCCTCCGTGGCCTACGTATTTGCCGAATCCTTGAATGCCCTCGTGGAATTGCCCCGGCTGAGTCCGGAATTGGAGGCGCTTACCTACGGTTCCAGCCCTTTTATTTTCACGCCTTTTGCCAATATGGGCGTGAAAATGGTGACCATCGGGCTTTTGCTTACGCTCACTGCCATTAATTATGTGGGTGTACGGTGGGGAGGATTGGTATTGAAAATCCTGGCCTCATCGGTAATCGTCTGCATTGTGGCCATCATTCTTTTGTGCATGAGCATGGGTGGGGGCGAGTGGGCTCATTTGCAGCATTCCGTTCCCGTGGCGCCGGAAAAAGCTTCGGGAGTGGGATTTATCGGGGCGTTTTTTGCGGCCATGATGGCTGCCTTTTGGTCTTACGAAGGCTGGAATACCATCGGTTTTATGGGAGGTGAAATAAAAGACCCCTACCGCAATATCCCGCGTGCACTTACCTGGGGTACTTTGTTTGTGATTCTTCTGTACATGCTTATCAATTTCGCCTATCTGTACGTACTTCCTACGGAACAGTTCTTGGCCATTCATGCCGCCGAAAATCAAATTGCGGCCGTAGAAGTGGTACGTTCATTCCTGGGGGCGGGCGGAGCCTTGTTTATTCTGGTGCTCATCATGATGTCCACCTTCAACAGCACCAATACGACTATCATGGGGGCACCCCGGATTTATTACGCGATGGCCCAGGACGGTTTGTTTTTTAAGGGAGCATCAAAAGTGCATCCCCAATATAGGACTCCATCTAACGCCCTGCTCATTCAGGGTATATGGGGTTCCGTGCTGGTGTTGTCGGGCAATTTTGACCAGCTCACGGACATGCTCATTTTTGCTGCATTCATTTTTTACGGAGCGGGTGCTTTCGGCGTATTTGTTCTGCGTCATAAAATGAAAGAAACTCCGCGTCCGTACAAGGTATTCGGCTATCCTTTTATTCCCGCTCTTTTCGTTATTTTTTGCGCTGCGTTGGTGCTGATTTCCGTTTGGGAAAAGCCCAGAGAGGCCGGAATAGGTACGCTCCTTATTTTGTCGGGAATTCCGCTTTATTACTACATGAAACATAAGTATAAAGACACGGAAAACCGGTTTGAAAATCAATAAAAATCTTCGGAATTCAGGCTGCTGAATTTTTTCTTTCCGCTCAGGAAATATTCTTTTACGATGCTCCTACGGTAAATTCCTTTTTTGTTTGGCACGGAGACCAGTGTTTTCAGACATTCTTGCCTTTTCATCCACCAGCGGGATATACCAAACAGGAAGGAAATATGGGCTTTAGCAATGGCGGCAAATTCGCGCGGATTTCCCGTAAAAAGGGCTTTGTAGGCCGCAACGATATCCAATAGATAGCGCACCGGAAAGGCCCAGATGAACTGACGCATCGGCATGTTTTTAAGCATCATTACCAATCCGTTTCGGTAATTTCTGAATATTTTCTGCGGACTTCCATAGCTGATCACGCTGCCTCCTACGTGGTACACGGCAGACTTTCCGCAGGCCATGATTTTATACCCGGCGTTTTTCATTCTCCAGCACAAATCAATTTCTTCCATGTGGGCAAAAAAGGAAGGATCAAAACCTCCGAAACGGTCAAACATTTCTTTTCGGGTAAAAAAACAGCCGCCCGAAGCCCAGAAGCACTCTATGTTGTCATCGTACTGCCCCAGATCTTGCTCCGGGGTGAAGAATATTCTGCCACGGCAAAAGGGATAAGCGAGTGAATCAATAAATCCTCCCGCGGCTCCCGCATACTCAAACCATGCTTTCTGTTTTTGGTAACGGATTTTAGGTTGACAGGCTGCAATTGATGCATCTTTTTCCATCAGTTGGTGCAATGGAGCAAACCAGTTTTCGGAAACTTCAAAATCGGCACTCAGCAATACCACGTATTTGGTATTAACTTGTTTCAGGCCTTCCATGTAACCTCCCGTAAAACCTAAGTTTTTGGGAAGTTTTATCAGGTGAACATCAGGAAATAAATGGCTTATAAATTCAGCCGTATCATCCGTAGAGGCATTGTCTATGATTACGGTGTCGTATTTGTTTTTGCCTTCTTCCAAAATTTTAGGAAGAAAATCACGGTGATACGATTTGCCGTTATAGCTTAATATGACTACTGCCGTGTCGGTTTTGCAGGTTATCATCCTTTGCAGATTTTTTTGAACGTGAACCATATTATTTTAACATCATCGCCCAGGGAATGATTTGCGATATACCGATCAGCCAGGTCGAGCTTGCGGGGCAGAATATCTTCCACATACGTTTTTTCCGGGTTTTCACTTTGCCCCAGTATTTCGTTTTCCGAAATATACTCCAGGCTGGCATAGTCGGTCAATCCCGGTCTCACGGTAAGTATATGTTGATAGCGGTCCCGAAACAGTTCCACGTATTTTTTAACTTCAGGCCTGGGGCCCACTATGCTCATGTCGCCTTTCAGGATATTCAGCAGTTGTGGGAGTTCGTCCAGTTTGTATTTGCGCAGCAGATAGCCCTCCGCGGTAATGCGGTTGTCTTTTCCCCCCACGGTAATGAGTCCCTTTTTATCGCTGCCCGGCCTCATTGTGCGAAATTTATAGAGTCTGAATTCGCGAAAATGAAGCCCCATTCTTACCTGGCCATAAAAGATTCCGCCTTTCGACCCGAAAAGAATGATAAGGCTGATGAACAGCATGAGCGGACTCAATATGACCAACGCCGTTCCTGCGAGTAGAATGTCAAGAATCCGTT
>JBIJBG010000191.1:0-4411 GCA_044345355.1 Flavobacteriales bacterium | reverse complement strand
CATCAATGACGAGATTGATTTTTTCCATATCCAGATCATAATACACTGGCAGAGAAATTTCCGAACGGAAATTCTTCAGCGAAACGGGATAATGCTCCGGATCGTAACCTAAATTTCGGTAAGCGGTCATCATGGGAACCGGCTTAAAATGCACATTTACGGCCACTTCTTTTGAAAATATGGATTCAATGATCCGATTGCGCTGCTCTTCGTCAGCATTCCGTATACGCAGCGGATAGACGTGGTAAGAACTGGTTTTCTCTTCCGTTTCATACAAGGGTATGACAAATCGGTCATCTTCTGAAAAGGCAGCCGAATACACATCGAAAATGAATTTCCTGGCCGTGAGGTTTTCTTCGTCGTAACGCGCAATTTCTGTCAGTCCGATGGCGGCATGAATGTCCGTCATGTTGCATTTGAAACCGGCTTCCAAAACGTCGTATTCCCAGGAGGCCTTACCCGAAAATTTAGCCATGGCATCCTTGCTTTGTCCGTGGAGGGAAAGCCGGTTGATGTCCTTATAAATAAGTTCATTGTCGAAAGGCTCGGGGAAGTTGAGCGCTACGGCGCCGCCTTCGGCGGTGGTCAGATTTTTTACCGCGTGGAAAGAAAATACGCTCACTTCACATAGCGTACCCGTGTGGCGGTCTTTGTAAAAAGCCCCGAAAGAATGGGCGGCATCGGCCATCACGAGTATTCGGCCAAGCTTTGCCTGATTTTCATGGGAGGGTATAAATTGTTTTTTTATTTCGGGTTCGTTTACCAACGATAAAATCTCTTCATAATCGCAGGGAAAGCCGGCGAAATCTACCGGTATGACTGCCTTCGTACGCGGTGTGATGGCCTTCCTGATGTTTTCAACCGAAATGTTAAAATCGGATTCACGCACATCTGCAAAAACGGGCTTGGCTCCGCAATGAACTACGATGTTGGCCGTACTGCAATAGGTGTAGGCAGGCACGATGACTTCATCTCCCGGACCAATTCCAAAATAACGCAGAATCAATTCCATACCGGCCGTGGCCGAATTCAGGCAGATTGTTTTTTTATTTCCGCAGTATTGGGTTACTTGCTCCTCCAAAAGTTTGGTTTTGGGCCCTGTGGTAATCCATCCCGAAAGCAGGGCTTCCTTCACGGATTCCACTACTTTTTCATCTATCCGGGGTGGTGAAAAAGGTACTTTCATAAACCGAAGTGCATTATAGCCTCAAAGGTAATTGAAAACAGTCAGACCTTCCTGCCTCGGAAAATGTTTCCGTAAGCCAATACCAACAAGGCTCCCAACAGGGATACGAATAATGTTCCTGCCTGTCTTTCCAGAATGCTTTCGGTGAGGCTGGCACAAAAGACAAGAAAGGAAAAGAGCAGTCCTGCGAGTTTTTCGGGTTTTCTGGATGAGAACCAGGGGAGGAAAATCAACCAGGGCAGAATGAAAAGCCCGATCACACCGGTTCCCAATGCCTGCTGCAGGAATTCATTATGCATGTTCAATTTCCGGTTTTCGGCGGATTGCATGCCCTGTTCGTGATATATTTTTTGAAGTTCACGCTGTACGTTTCCCGGACCGATTCCCCAAGGCAAATGATTAAGGATGATGGGCATGGTCTTGTTCCATACAACCAACCGCAATCCCGTGGAACCTATTTTTTCAGGGGCTCTGTTGTTTTCCGGCTGACGGAGTTCCGTCATTCCATAATCTACTCGCATTCTGAAATTTTCCGAGAAACGATAAAGGCCAATGGGAATTAATAAAGCTGAAAGAATTAGCATCAAGGCGGGTAGCCGATTTTTTGTTTTTACGGAGTAATAAATGGCCATGATGAAAGCAGTAAATAGGGCAGCCAGAATCATCATTTTGGAGGCGCAAAAAAAGACACCCAGAAAGAATACGGCTATGGCCGCTCCATGATGCAGAGGAAAGCGAGGGTAATCATTCAGGCCTTTCATCAGCAGCCAGCCGGCAGAAAAAAGCAGGTAAAGGCTGAAATAGGTAACATGGATAAAATAGGAAAAGTCGGTATAAAACAGGATGGTTTTACCTCCTGATGCATATGCGTGATAGGCACTTCTGCCCAACAAAATAATTGTGGCTACCAGGCAACTCCATACAAACAGCCTGATAAAATCTTCCGCCTTTTCACCCGTTACGCCACTTCCCGTCAATAGCAAGGGTATAACGCAAAAGGCCAATTTTACTTCGGTTTGTCGTGCAGCCTCTATTTTGTCTTCAGACCAAAATTGCCAAATCACTGCGGTCAGAAACAGCAAAAGGTATGGGATGAATACGTAATTCTGCCGAAGGCCTTCCATGATTTTTTTGGGTGAAAATCCGATCAGAAAAAAGAACACGGTTACGATCTCTACCGAGGCCATAAACCCGGGCTGGAAAGGCAAAAGAAGACAAATCAGGCCCAAACAGGCGAAAAACATCGTGCGCACATGTCGGGCGGTTTGCTGTCTCATTCCTGCAATAAATCGGGGCGTTTTTTGCGGGTTAATTCGTAAGATTTTTCCAGTCTCCATTCGTCAATGGCTTTATGATTGCCGGATAGGAGCACCTCGGGAACTTTTCGGTCTCTCCAGACTTCGGGTTTGGTATACACGGGAGGGGCAAGCAAGTTATCCTGAAAACTGTCGCTCAGGGCCGACATTTCATCGCCGATGGCACCCGGCAGAATTCGTACGATGGCATCCGCCAAAATTACGGCTGCCTGTTCTCCTCCTGAAAGCACATAATCGCCGATGCTGATTTCAGAGGTAACGTAAGTATCCCGGATGCGTTGGTCTATTCCTTTATAGTGTCCGCAGATGATGCATAGGTTTTTGCCCAGGGATAGCGTGTTTACCATTTTCTGATTTAGCGTGGTTCCGTCCGGGGTGAGATAAATAATCGAATCGTAACGGCGTTCGCCCAACAGCCGGTCCAGACAGTCCGCCAAAGGTTCGGCCATCAGCACCATTCCGCCGCCGCCGCCGTAGGGATAATCATCCACCTGCCGATAATTCCCGATGCCGAATTCGCGAAGTGCATGCACCTGTATCTCCACCACACCTTTGTCTACTGCCCGCTGCACAATGCTGTGCTGCAAGGGGGTGAGCAATTCGGGAAGAAGGGTGATGATATCAATCCGCATTCAGAGGTACTATTTCCTACAAAGATAAATTACCCTGGCCAATTGGAAACGTATCTTTGCCATCAAAAGAGATAATCCCATGAAATACGTGAATTCGGAAATCCGCGATGGCCTCGGAATTGTTACACTGAACCGAGGAACCGCCAATGCCCTTAACCGCCATATGATTGCTGAAATAACCGCACAGTTTGCCGCATGGAGAGCAGATTCTTCTGTGTCGGGCGCAGTGATTACGGGAAGAGATAATTTCTTTTCGGCGGGTTTGGATGTGATTGAAGTTTTTTCCTACGATAAAAATCAGTCAGAGCTTTTTTGGAAGGATTTTGCCAATATGATGTATGAACTAGCTTCCTGGCCTAAGCCCTTCGGATGTGCCATCAACGGGCATAGCCCGGCGGGTGGCTGCATCATTGCCATCACGGCGGATTTTCGCATCATGGCTTCAGGAAATTTTAAAATTGGATTGAATGAAGTACCTGTTGGCATCGTCGTTCCCATGCCTGTGTACAAGCTTTATGCACAATGGGTTGGCAGCCGGAATGCGTATCAATTTTTGATTCAGGGAAAATTACTCAATCCGGATGAAGCTTCGGCCTGCGGACTGGTGGACATGGTAGTTCCGCAGGAGCAGGTGCAGGCCACGACTGAAGGTATGGTGCGAAATTTGATGAAACTCGATCCGGGTACGTTTGCCAAAACGAAACTTAATTTACGCGGTGAACTGCTTAAATCCCTCAAGGAAGATTTTGAAGACTCTTTTGGTGATACATTGAGCCATTGGTGGGATCCTGCTGCCAGGGCCCGTTTGGAAGCATTGGTAAACTCGTTGAAAAAATAATCGGTTACTTATTTCTAAAATTACCGTCAACATGAAACAAGAAGCCACGGTTCTTATTTCGCTATCCGTAATTCTATTATTTGGATGCCCGGCAGGTCTTAAATATTCTCCCGGAAAACCGGGTACTGAAAAGTTAGATACCCGCATTCTAGGGAAATGGGTAACCTCGGATGAATTTTCGGTTTTTAAAAAGGCTGAAGTGACTCAAGTTGATGAATTTACTTTTCGCGCGAAGCTGGAAGAAACCACCGATATGTATATACTTGGTGATGAAACCGAATTGAATGGTTGGACCACGGTTATTGACAATCAGTCTTTTTTGTATATTTTTTCCAAACAGCAGGAGGAGTTTTACTCTTATGGTTTCACCTTTAAAGACGGCGGCCTCGTTATGTACGATGCTGCCCTTTTGGAGGGCGGGCAAGATGCTGTTGTGTCA
>JBIJBG010000215.1:0-3922 GCA_044345355.1 Flavobacteriales bacterium | reverse complement strand
GGAACCTGCCGCAGGAAATTTTGAAAAACAGTTGGACGTACCCGAATTTGCCAACATTATGATTGCCCTGCAAAGCTCCGTTCATCTGGATTCTGCCGCGGGAAACCCGATTTTTGATTCGGATGTGGTTCGCGTGGAATTGTACAAAGGCAGTGATTTGGTCTGTTCCGATACATCCGTGGGAAAAAAGTTACAGGCGGTAACCTGTTCTTACAGTTGGCCCAAATAAATTATAAAGATTTTTTGGAAGAATCATTTTTCTTATATCTTTGCAGTCCCAAAAGAAATTCAAAAGCATGTTAATCATACCTGTAAAAGAAGGCGAGAGCATAGAAAGAGCTCTTAAAAAATACAAAAAGAAGTTTGAAAAAACCGGCGTTGTAAAAGAACTTCGCCGTAGGCAGCAGTTTACCAAGCCTTCCATATTGGATCGTGAAGTAAAATTGCGCGCTGTTTACCGCGAAAAAGTAAAGAGGTCGCTCTCCAACGAATAAATTTTTCTTTATCATAACTTTGTAAAAGGTCTTTGGTAACAAAGGCCTTTTTTTGTTAACTTTCCACTCAAATCAATGCAGTTTGGAGTGGGAATATGCCATAAGCCTTTTTGGAAATTACCTGAAAACGGAAAAACGTTATTCGGCTCATACCTTGGGAGCCTACATTCAGGACTTGCAGGAGGTAATCTGTTTTTTTCAGGCGGAGTTTGAAGTAAAGTCGCTTCAGGAAGTTACATCGGGCATGGTGCGCTCCTGGGTCATGCATCTTTCGGATGCTGGACGTGAACCGAAAACCGTGCACAGAAAAATTTCCTCACTCCGGTCTTTTTACAAGTTCCTGGTCAAGAAAGGCCATTTGCCCTCCATGCCCTTCAGCGACATTCCTCTGCCCAAGATTCGGAAAAAATTACCACAGTTTGTCGAGTCGGATAAAATGGAGCTCCTGCTCGATCACATCTCTTTTGGCGATTCTTTTGAAGGAGTGCGCGATCGGACAATCATCCATCTGTTTTACGGGTCCGGCATGCGGCTTTCCGAATTGGTTAATCTAAACGTGCAGGATATCGATTTTTCCCGAAAATCTGTTAAGGTATTGGGTAAGCGGAATAAAGAGCGGATTATTCCAATTCCTGCCGAAGTATTGACCGACCTGGCCGATTACCTTGTTTTGCGTACCGCCGCATTTTCCGAAAAAGAGGCTCTTTTTCTCACAAGTAAAGGAAAGCGGGTTTACCCGAGAATGGTGTACGCATGTGTAAAGGCCTATTTATCTGCCGTAACTACGGCAGGAAAACGGAGTCCTCACGTGCTCAGGCACACCTATGCCACCCATCTTCTGAATAACGGGGCTGATATCAACGCCATTAAAGAGCTTCTGGGACATGCCAATCTGGCTGCTACCCAGGTTTATACGCACAATACACCGGAAAAGTTAAAAAAAATACACGCAAAAACTCATCCAAGGGGATAAGAAAATCTGGGGTTATCCGTTTTGTATTTGGATAATTTCCGGAACGAATATTGATTAACACAATTAAACCAAATATAATATGAAACTATCGGTAAATGTAATTGACGTGAATGATGCCGGAGGATTAAAGGCACATGTGGAGAAAAAGATAGACAAGCTGCGTTCGGTATATGATGAGATACTTTCAGCCGAAGTGATCATCAAAAAAAATAAAGCATCAGATCCTTCCCCGAAAACGGTGGAGATGAAACTGCACGTTGCGGGAAGCAATCTTTTCGCAGCGAAGGAATCGCATAAAGCGAAAGAAGCAATAGATCTAACCTTTGAAGCGCTGAACAGGCAACTTATCAGATTTAAGGAAACCAAAAGCTGAGTGATGGAATCAGCGGAAACGAAGACGGCTTGGCCGTCTTTTTTTTGTCTGCCGGATTCATTATTAAGTAATTGTTTATGAATTATTTGTAGTTAAAAAATGGTTCTCTTTTCCATTTTTTGCTATTTTTTTTGACCGTAGTTCTTTTGGATTAAAAAAGTTCATTACATTTGCAGCCCGTTTGGAAAGCGATAATTCGATTTTTTCTGCTTATCAGGCGCGGAAGCCGAAGTAGCTCAGCTGGTAGAGCAACTGATTTGTAATCAGTAGGTCGGGGGTTCAAGTCCCTTCTTCGGCTCTAGTTCTTTGGGATAAAAACAGTAGGGGAGATACCAGAGCGGCCAAATGGGACGGACTGTAAATCCGTTGTCTTACGACTTCGAAGGTTCGAATCCTTCTCTCCCCACACAAGGTTCCGTCTCTTGGTAACAAGAGAAAGAAATATTTAAGCGGGAGTAGCTCAGTTGGTAGAGCATTAGCCTTCCAAGCTAAGGGTCGCGAGTTCGAGTCTCGTCTCCCGCTCTAAATATAAGCTGTTGTAGCTCAGGGGTAGAGCACTTCCTTGGTAAGGAAGAGGTCGTGAGTTCAATTCTCATCAACAGCTCCGGGTTACGCAGCAGTGCGTAGCACATGACAGGGTTTAAGTTTTTCTTTTGAAAAAAAGCAAAGCTTAAGTTCGTTTTTAGATTTAGGTAAATTGAATAAAACAAAGTAAACTTCCACAAAAAGTCAAAACCATGGCAAAAGAAAAATTCGAAAGAACCAAACCGCACGTGAACATCGGTACGATCGGTCACGTGGATCACGGAAAAACGACGCTCACGGCAGGTATTACTAAGGTGCTTGCTGAAAAAGGGTTGGCTCAAATGAGAGATTTCTCTTCAATTGACAACGCTCCTGAAGAAAAAGAGCGTGGTATTACCATTAACACGTCGCACGTTGAATATGAAACTGCGGCACGTCACTACGCTCACGTTGACTGTCCGGGTCACGCCGACTATGTGAAAAACATGGTTACGGGTGCTGCCCAGATGGACGGAGCCATCCTGGTAGTTGCATCTACAGACGGACCTATGCCCCAGACCCGTGAGCACATCCTGCTTGCCCGTCAGGTAGGTGTACCCCGTATTGTTGTGTTCATGAACAAAGTGGACATGGTAGACGATCCTGAACTTTTGGATCTCGTAGAAATGGAAATCCGCGAGTTGTTGAGCTTCTATCAATTTGATGGTGACAATACGCCTATTATTCGTGGTTCAGCTCTCGGAGCTCTTAACGGAGAAGAAAAATGGGTTAAAACCGTTGAAGAATTGATGGATGCGGTAGATACTTACATTCCTCTTCCTCCACGCGATATCGATAAGCCTTTCCTTATGCCCGTTGAAGACGTGTTCACGATCACAGGTCGTGGAACAGTGGCTACCGGCCGTATTGAAACCGGTATCATTAACGTAGGTGATGAGGTGGAAATCATCGGTATGCAGGAAGATAAAATGAAATCTACCTGTACCGGAGTGGAAATGTTCCGTAAACTTCTTGATAAAGGAGAAGCCGGTGATAACGTAGGTATCCTGTTGCGCGGTATCGATAAGAAAGATATCCGTCGTGGTATGGTAATCGCCAAGCCCGGCTCCATTACTCCTCATACTGAATTTAAGGCTGAGGTGTATATCCTGAAAAAAGAAGAAGGTGGCCGCCACACCCCGTTCCACAATAAATACCGTCCTCAGTTTTACCTGCGTACTACTGACGTAACCGGTGAAATTGAGCTTGGTGACGGACGTGAGATGGTAATGCCCGGTGATAACGTAACCATCACGGTAAAACTGATCGTTCCCGTAGCTATGGACAAAGGTCTCCGTTTCGCGATTCGTGAAGGTGGCCGAACCGTAGGTGCCGGACAGGTTACCGAGATTATTAAATAAATAGATTCAACTTGGGCAAAGTAAGATGTGTCATCCACAAAATGACGCATCTTACTTACCTGTTTACGGGCATAGTTCAATGGTAGAATAGCGGTCTCCAAAACCGTTGATCTAGGTTCGAATCCTGGTGCCCGTGCAAAGAAAAATGATATGTTGA
>JBIJBG010000213.1:0-3938 GCA_044345355.1 Flavobacteriales bacterium | reverse complement strand
AAGCCGCAATTTCGGAGCCGGCTTCCACAACTATCTTTTGACGATACTCTTCTTTACCGCAGGTTTTGCAGATTCCTCCCGCATACCGCTCGGTAAGCCAGCTTAATTCAAGCGCCGAATCGGTTTTGTTCACTATTTTTAAAAACACGAAGGTCCGGTGAAGGCCGTTTACCTCATCATGACAGTCTTGTTCCAGATACAGAATATCCAACTCCGGAGAAGAAGAATATATTTTCCAAACGGGTTGGGACCAAGAAACCGAAACTACCGTTAAAAGCGCGAGCAGAGCATTCATACCACGAATGTATTTTATTTTGATCAAACCATCAAACAATCATTTCGAAAATAAATGTAAACGGATTATTCGAAAAACCACCCTTACTTCCGCGTTTTTTCGGACATGTAGCGGGCCGTATGCGATTTTTTATTTTTAATCAATTGTTCGGGAGTCCCTTCAAATACTACCTGACCGCCTGCCTTTCCGCCTTCAGGACCAAGATCAATCACCCAGTCGCAACACTTGATAACATCCAGATTATGTTCAATTACCAAAATGCTGTGGCCCTTTTCAATCAAGGCATCAAAAGCGGCCAACAACCGGTGGATATCTTGAAAATGAAGCCCGGTAGTGGGCTCATCAAAGATGAATAGCTTTCGTCCATCGTTGGCTCCTTTGGAAAGAAAATAAGCCAACTTTACCCGCTGAGCCTCTCCGCCCGAAAGCGTGGCCGAAGCCTGACCTAATTTGATATAACCCAGACCCACAGCGGACAGCGGCTGCAATTTCTGAGCGATTTTGGAGCCCTGACCGACATCGGCAGCGAAAAAGGAAATGGCTTCCTCCACGGTCATTTCCAACACATCTGAGATATTTTGTCCCTGATATTGTATATTAAGCACTTCCTCTTTAAAGCGTTTGCCTTTACAATGGTCACAAACCAGGGTAACATCGGCCATAAACTGCATTTCTATGGTCACCGTACCTTCACCTTCGCACACATCGCAACGGCCGCCAGGCACGTTGAATGAAAAATGAGCCGGCTTGAGACCGTCGTGTTTTGCCTGCGGCAGATTGGCAAAGAGAGCGCGCACTTCATCGTAGGCCTTGAGGTAAGTCACCGGATTGGACCGGGAGGATTTACCGATGGGATTCTGATCAATCAGTTCCACCTCCTCAATACGGGAAAAATTTCCCGACAGGGAATCGAACGCACCTCCTTTATCACCGTAAGTGCCGAAATGCTTCATCAGGGCCGGATATAGCACCTGTTTTACCAGCGTCGTCTTACCCGACCCGCTCACCCCGGTAATGGCTGTCAACACTTCCAGAGGAAATTGTACGGTGATGTTTTTCAGGTTGTTTTCCCTGGCTCCGTGCAAAGTCAGACTATTCTTCCATTTCCGGCGTTTGTCAGGCACCTCAATTTTCTTTCTTCCGCTCAGATAATCACCGGTATATCCCTTTCGGCTTTTCAACACTCCTTCGGCAGGACCGCTGTAAACCACTTCCCCGCCAAGGCGTCCGGCATCAGGACCCATATCAATGATATAATCCGCTTTTGCCATGATATCCTCATCGTGTTCCACCACCACCACGGTATTTCCCAAATCGCGGAGATGCTCCAACACCGAAATCAATTTCTCCGTATCGCGGGAATGCAGACCGATACTGGGCTCATCCAATATATACAGACTTCCCACCAAACTGCTTCCCAAGGATGTGGCCAGATTAATCCGCTGACTTTCACCGCCCGAAAGCGAATTGGAACGCCTGTTCATGGTTAAATAACCTAACCCTACATCACACAGAAATTTAAGTCGGTTCCTGATTTCCGTGAGCAAACGCCCCCCCACTTGGGTGTCGTGATCATTGAGGGTAAGCTGTTCGAAAAAACCGACAGCCTCTTCCACGGGCATAAGCACCAGATCGGTGATTGATTTACCTCCGATTTTCACGTAGTTTGCATCTCTGCGCAGCTGAGTGCCCTTGCAATCGGGGCAGGTGGTTCGGCCACGGTATCGCGAAAGCAGAACCCGATATTGAATTTTATACGTTTGCTCCTCTACGAAACGAAAAAAATCGTCAATGCCATACAAGTCCTTATCGCCGCGCCACAGCAATTCTTTCTGTTCCTCGCTCAGGTCATGATACGCCCTGTGCACGGGAAAATCCTTACGCACGCTTTTCTTTACGAAATCATCGCGCCATTCGCTCAGCTTATCGCCTTTCCAGCAGGCCACGGCACCTTCAAAAACAGAAAGGGATTTATCAGGCACCACCAAGTCGGGATCAATACCCAACACCCAGCCGAAACCTTCGCAGGTTTTACAAGCTCCGTAAGGATTGTTAAAGGCAAAAAGATTGACGGAAGGTTCTTCAAAAATAAGCCCGTCCAATTCAAAACGATTGCTGAAATCCATGGCTTTAACGGGAGCAGGCCCTTCAGCATAAACCAGCAGCATACAGGAGCCACCGCCCTCAAAAAAAGCCGTGTCCGCCGAATCGGCAACGCGGGCAAGCATTTCGTCCGAATCATCGGCGGCAAAGCGGTCAATCAGAAGCCATACATCGGAAGCTTTCAATTTATTCAGACGGCTTTCGGAAATATCCTCCAAGCGCACAATTTCATCGGCAATCACCGCCCGCGAAAATCCCTGCTGCTGCAATATCTGAATTTCCTGTTTCACGGTACGTCCGCCTTTAGGTTGAAGGGCACAAACCAACGCCAGGCGGGTATTACTGGGCATGGAGGCTACGGCATCCGTCACATCCGAAACAGTATGGCGTTTCACTTCCTTGCCGGAAATGGGGCTAAACGTTTTGCCCACCCTGGCAAAAAACAATTTCAGATAGTCATAGATTTCGGTGGTGGTTCCTACGGTAGATCTGGGATTGGACGTATTTACCTTTTGTTCGATGGCGATCGCGGGAGATATTCCCTCAATAAAATCCACATCAGGCTTATCCAGTCGACCCAAAAACTGCCGGGCATAAGAACTCAAACTTTCCACATAGCGTCTCTGGCCCTCGGCATACAGCGTTTCAAAAGCGAGTGAAGATTTTCCGGAGCCCGAAAGTCCGGTAACGACCACAAGTTGATTACGCGGAATTTCTACATCAATATTTTTCAAGTTGTGAACCCGGGCTCCTTTAATCAGGATGTTTCCTTTGCCTTTCACTTGCTCTCCCACAGGTTCTGCCATTTTTTTCATGCCCAAAATAACGCTCCGGACGCCGTTCTTGTTTCAAGCTGCAAAGGTAATGCATACCACATTACACAGAACAAGCATTGCTAAAGATCATAGGATTTAAGAAATTAGACAGTTCACAGAATATCAGGAAAATTATTGCATTCCAACAAAATTATCCCGCCGACATTATCTTTGCATTTTAGTGAAACAGCATGGAATTAAATTCACTCACCGCCATTTCTCCGGTGGACGGCAGATACCGCGGCAAAACGGAACAACTGGCTCCTTTCTTCTCTGAATGGGGCCTGATCCGCTACCGCATCCGCGTAGAAATTGAATACTTCATCGCCTTAGCAGAAATCCCCCTGCCTCAGCTGAAGGGATTAGACAAAGCCCTATTTCCCGGGCTACGAAGGCTCTATCAGGATTTCTCCCATGCCGATGCCCTGCGCGTGAAGGAAATTGAAAAAACCACCAACCACGACGTAAAAGCGGTGGAATATTTCATCAAAGAAAAGTTGACGGGATTGGGGATCGATTCCCATCTGGAATTCATTCATTTCGGGCTCACTTCGCAGGATATCAACAATACCGCCATTCCGCTTTCCCTGAGGGAATTTAATGAAGAAATTCTTTATCCGCTGTTGGAAAGGCTTACCGAAACGCTGGATTCCCTGGCAAAAGAATGGGAAAACATTCCGATGTTGGCACGCACTCACGGGCAACCCGCCTCTCCTACCCGCCTC
>JBIJBG010000209.1:0-3956 GCA_044345355.1 Flavobacteriales bacterium | reverse complement strand
CCCCTTGCACTGGAAATCGGTTCAGGACTTTCTCTGGCTTTTCACCGGGGAAACGGAATTCCGGTTTCGTTGGGCGTTCAGGACCCGGTGGCTTTTTATAACCTGATCAACAGTGTGGGTACCGATCCGCTGAATAATTTCCCCGATAATTATGCCGGCGATGAGCTCCGTTACATTACCGAAATGGAAATGCAGGGCAACGTATATGCCTCCCGGCTTCGGGATGTGTTTTTGGCGGGGGCTAATTCTCCTTCGGTGGTTTACCCCGAGTTGTATCCATTTCTGGCGCCTCAGGGTTCGCTTCCCAATCGACTGGCTCCCCAGCTCAAAATTGTGGCCCGCCTGTTGAGCGGAGGCTGCAAAACTAAGATATTCCTTTGCCGTATCGGCGGATTTGATACACATGCCAATCAGGTGCTGCAAAACGATACCACCATGGGAGCCCATGCTGCCCTTTTGTATCATATTTCGTCTGCCGTAAAAGCCTTTCATGAAGATCTGCAGGCCTTGGGACTTGGCGACAAAGTGGTTACGGCCACCATTTCTGAATTCGGAAGAAGAATTAATTCTAATGCAAGCTATGGTACAGACCATGGAAATGCTGCGCCTCTGTTTGTATTCGGAAACTGTGTAAACCCAGGTGTATTCGGCACCAATCCTACTTTTACGGATTTACAGGCCGGTAACCTGCCCATGCAGATTGATTATCGGCAGGTGATGGCTGCCCTGGTGGTTGATTGGCTGGGAGCCGATGCGGGAGCCATGCAACAGGTTGCTTTTAACGACTGGGTAGATAATCGTCTGGATATCATTCAATGCAAATGGCTCGGCCTGCATACACAACCTCCGCTTTCTTCCGCCATTTCGGTGAAACCCAATCCCACTCAGGTTTCAGCTACTGTTTCGGTGCGGATTTTGGAAAGTAATCATTACCTGCTTACGGTGCATTCTGAAGGCGGCACAGCTGTTATGCAGCGTGCACTCGGCTATTTTACGCCGGGTATGAAACAGGTGAATCTGGATGTCACTAATTGGGCTTCGGGTGTCTATTATATCAGCATACTGAGCAAATCGGTGAAATTTACCGAGAAGTTGGTGATTGTTCGGTGACGTGAGAGATTACTCGTACTCTAAATCTAAGATCTCAAACAATTCCTTTTCATTGAGTTTGAAAAGTGCCGGACGTGGAAATACACCCGCGACGGAAAGCGTACCCGCTAACAGCAATCCTTTATCTTCCGTCTGACGAAATTGCCCTATTTTGAAAGGATTGGTTCCTGTTCCGAAATATTTTCTGGCTTTCAGTTGGCCGTTACCGTCCAGTAAACCTAATGCTACTCGGCTGTTCTGGGTGTTATAGGCGAAACCCAGATAATTTACGTCGTCCACGGTTATATTTCCGAGTTTGAATTCGGAATTTGCTTCGGCTTCTTCTATAAAAATGCCGCCCAAATTATCCGTCAGATCAACCACATCAAAAGGTTGATTAAAACTGGGAATCAGGTATGATTTTCCGAAAGAAAAACGGCTGATGGCCACACTTCCCGATGCTAAAGGATAACATGCCGAAGTACCCGAGGCGTATTGACTGCCGTTGTATATGGCATCAGGCATACCGGTTCCGCCTTTCATGATAAGAAATGAAAAACTGTAATTGCTAAAGCAGTTTACCACATATTTACCGTTCCATACTTCTGTGTAAAAAGGGAAACGGACTCCGCTGCCGTTCAGATGCTGAACAATTAAGGCTTCTGCATCCTGATTGACGGGAATCTCCAGTGTCCATTCCACACTGCCTGAAAGGGAAATTTTTGATAACTGGGATTTGTAGCCGATACGGTCATAAGAAAGCAATAACGCATTGTCTCCATCCAGCGGAGAAACGGCCAACGGATAAAGAAGGTCTGTGTATTCAGCGGCCGTATTGGCTTGGCAGGTGTTTTCATCCACATTTAAGATTTGGGTGAATAAGCCTACTTCATCCATACAAGCGATAAAATAACGGCCGTTTAGACGAAGCAGCTTAGGGAGTGCACTTCTGTGCATATTGCCCAATTCCTGCGATGCCATGTATTCGCCCTGTTTATTTACCCTCAATAAATAAATACGGGTTTCATTCAACGAAGCCAAAATCAGGGCGCCGCCATCGGCCGTTTCTATAATATCCAGTGTTTTGTATCGGTTATTGGCATCCTGATCATCGTATATTTTAAAGTAACCCGGATTCATGCCATTTGGCAATTCATCTTTTTTGCACTTCCAGAATCCACCCGAAAGCAGAAACAAAATCAGCGTGATCTGAATTGTTTTTTTCATGTCAGAACGTACAATAATTGGTTCCAAATTTAGGTTGACTGCTGCCTTTTAGTCCGATGGGTACTCCGATAGAAATGTAGAGTTCCATATTCAACAGATTGATATTGTCGGGTACGTTCAAATACGCTGTTGAGGTAGAGGCCTGATCGTTATAACGGTACAGATTTCCTGTGGGAGGTAATATGCCATATCGGACATTTCCACCCAGACTCAGCATCACTTTTCCCGCGAAATAAGAAACGCCGGCGCCTCCTATGACACCAAAACTCACTTTGGTAAAACGGTCGTTGGTCTCTGTAGGCGGATTCAGGGTAGGTGATGATGGAAAAACCTGTCCTGATGATTGGGTGCTGCGGGTTTGTGCAATTCCCGACTGTAGAAATCCGGTATATACTCCACCCTGAATGTAAGGCGTAAACTTTCGTATATTGATATCATAGCGGACCAAGGCGGGAATTTCAAAATAATGAAGACGGTTGCTATGATTTTGTTCTAGCGTAAAGGTGCTCCCTTCCTCACTATCGGCCCAGGTATAGAGGTTTGAATAGGTATATTTATATTGGAAAAACAGCCCCTCAATACCGGCCGAAATCCGATTGGTGAAACGATAGAGCAAAAACAAACCGCCCTGAAAACCCCTGTTTTTCATGATGGGTTCATAGGTTTTAGGGGCAAAACCATTGGATGAACTGCCCGTAGGGCTGAAAACCGAATGACTCTGAAGCACCATGGGATGGGTGAAATTTACTCCCCCTTTTACACCTACAATCAGCTGTTTGCTTCTGTCAAAGCTTTTCTTTTGGGCAAGGGATGGATGTGCTGCCACAAAATACAAAGTGCAAAACAGCAAAATGAGTGCCCTGGGTTGTTTCATACTTTCAAAGATGAAAAAAAAACGGAAATAAAAACCAGGGAGACTTTTGAAATTCAAACGTTAGGGCAAAAAAAATCCTGCCTGTTGGCAGGATTTTTAGGTAATGTTATGTATTTATCAGGCTTCTGAGCTTATGGCATGTTCTATCGAGGCCAGGAAGCGCTCTGCTTCCAGAGCGGCCATACAGCCGCTTCCGGCTGCGGTAACGGCCTGGCGATAAATTTTATCTTGTGCATCGCCTGATGCAAATAAACCGGGCACGTTGGTGGTTGCGGTACCGGGCACGGTGATGATGTAGCCCTGCTCATCCATGTTTACTTTGCCCTTTAGGAAGGCGGTATTCGGTTCGTGGCCTATGGCAATGAAAAGGCCTGTAACCGCGATATCGGTTTTTTCGCCGGATTGGTTGTTTTTTAGGCGTACACCTTCCACGCCCTCGGCTCCCAATACTTCATCCACTTCCGTGTTGTAATGGATTTCAATGTTGGGTGTATGTTGTACACGGGCCTGCATGATTTTACTGGCCCGGAATTCATTCCTCCGTACCAGCATGTGTACTTTCCTGCATAGTTTGCTCAGATAATGGGCTTCTTCACAGGCCGTGTCGCCGGCACCCACAATGGCCACTTCCTGCCCGCGGAAGAAGAATCCGTCGCATACCGCACAGGCAGAAACACCTTTCCCGTTCAGGCGTTGTTCTGATTCGATACCCAGCCATTTTGCCGAGGCCCCTGTGGCAATTATCACGGTTTCTGCTTCCACTGCG
>JBIJBG010000227.1:0-3680 GCA_044345355.1 Flavobacteriales bacterium | reverse complement strand
AGGCAAAACGCAAAGCGCAGGAAGAAGCGGATGCCCTGGCGCGCAAAAAAGCGGAGGAGGAAGCCGCTGCGAGAAAGTTGGCTGAGGAGGAAGCAGCAAAGAAAATGGCTCAAGAACTGGAGGCAGCCCAAAAACTAGCCGAAGAAGAAGCGGCCAAAAAAGCGGCCGAAGCCGAGGCAAAGCGTAAAGCTCAGGAAGAGGCCACCAGGTTGGCTGAAGCGGAATTAAACGCCAAAAAAGCAGCTGAGGCCGAAGCAGCCCGAAAAAAAGCTGAAGAAGAGGCAGTCAGGCTGGCCATGGAGGAACAGGCACGTCAAAAAGCATTGGCAGAAAAAGAAGCAGAGGATAAGCGGAGAGCACAGGAAGAAGCAGAAAAACTTGCCGCTGAAGAAGAGGAAAAGCAACGTCGCATTATGGAAGAAATGGCCAAAAAACAATCTGAGGCTGCGGCAAGACAAAAAGCCTACGAGCAGGAACAGGCTCGTCAGATGGCTGAACGGAAAAGACAATTGGAAGAAGCTCTCCGACTGAAGGAGGAGGAAGAAAAGCTTAGAAAGAAAGTGCTTGCAGATGCCGCAATAAAAAGAGATGAAGGACCTTTCGTTGTAATTTACAAATACTCGTTCTCCACCGATCAGGTTTATGGTTACATCAACATGGGAGATAATACGGGAATACGGGAGATTTCTCTTTCAGATTACAATATGTTGATGGAAAAATACAGACCTTATATCCGGAACATATTCAATTGGGAATAAGCCTAAAAAAATCAATTTTCCGGTTTGAATCCGGTTTCGGAAATGTTCCTAAGCCAGTTGCGCGTATCGGCCAAAAACTGATTCTTTAGCAATTTATCCGCGTTACTCAGGGAAAGCAGGCTATCGGCATCAGCGTCCAGATAACCGGGAACAAGCACAAACTCCGTTTTGGGTGAAATTTGCTTATGCACATAAACAGGCAGAAAATTCAAATTGCCAAGATATGTTTTTCCGTTTTTCTTTATCAGCGTAATTTCCGCCATGATGCCCCCGTTTTTGTAACGATCGCGCTGATTGGAAATGAAATTTCCCAAAGAGAAGAAAGTCCACACGCTGTCTCGGTTTCCTGCA
Organism: Flavobacteriales bacterium; assembly: GCA_044345355.1. Lineage (GTDB taxonomy): Bacteria > Bacteroidota > Bacteroidia > CAIKAF01 > CAIKAF01 > JAKRSD01. The sequence continues at coordinate 2,571 of JBIJBG010000227.1, read as the reverse complement.
TACACTTTCTTAACGGGCTGCACCACATGAGGATGACCTCCGATGATTAGATCGGCTCCGTGCAGAGCTGAAAACTCCGCAATGCGCATCTGCTCAGCACTTTCGTTTCTTTGATATTCCAAGCCCCAATGAAAGGTGGAAACAATAAAGTCAGGGTGCTCTTTTTTTGCTTTTTCCAAATCTTTTCTGATGACGGCCGTGTCGATTAAATTAACCACGGTACCAGCAGGTACGGGAAGGCCGTTGGTGCCGTAACTGTAATTTAAAAAGCAAATCCGGATGCCGTTAACGGTTTTAAAATAAGGGTAATTCTCTTCCCGTTCTTTCGGATTCCGGTAACTTCCTAAATGATCGAGCCCCAGTGAGTCCAAGACATCCAAGGTTCTTTTTAATCCCTTCAGACCTTTGTCGCAGGTATGGTTATTGGCCGTCTGAAGTACGTCAAAACCCGCTTCCCGAAGTGCCTTGGCAAGTGCATCCGGACTGCTGAACGTAGGATAACCGGAATATGGGGTACCCGCCAGTGTAACCTCCAGATTAGCCATAGCCCAGTCGGCCTTTTTAATGTAGGATTGAATAAACCGGTAATCGGATGTATAATCATAAGAACCGTCGGATCTTCGGGCGGCAGCTATCTGCGGATCATGCCCCATGACATCCCCCGCAAAAAGTAGGACCGCGGCGGAAGAATCAGGTGTAATATATTCCATAACCGGTGCGGAGGTCTGCACCTTATTACTTTCCGGCTGAGAATGGAATAAATCAAGCAGCAATATTGAGGAACAGACAAGAATAGATCCCCCGAAAGAAAATAGTACTGATTTCACGCAGAATTATCTTTTCACTATACCTATGGTAATCATATACTGTGCTACACCATAGGTGGCCATAATGAGCACACCGGCGTAGGGCAGGGGAGTGACGAATTTATTCAAGGCGATACAGGAGTCTGAAACAACAAACAACAAAGCGCCTGAAAAGACCATCCAAAAACCTGAAGCAGAAACAGCGTTTTTTCTGAGCAAAGCCGTAAAGCCCATTAAAGAAATGACCGAAGCATAAACGGCCACCGGTGCAAATAGCAGAGCCGTTTCAGATTTTGCAGTGATGTAGGGATATAAGAACCAAAGAAAAATACCCACAAACAACAGGAACGGAATACCGCTTAACAGCATTTGACCAACGGTTGTTTTTGCTTCGCGGATTCGTACGGAAAAAGAAACGATGTATCCGAGGTGAGCCAATAAAAAGGAACCCAAACCAAAAACAAAGAAATCATCCCGGCGAAACATTAAAAACACATCACCGGCAAGCGAAAAAACGAGTGACAGCGAAAAGAACCACTTTTCCATCGACAAATTCTGCCTGTTGTTTATCAGAAAAAAAACAAGCAGCAGAGGCATGAGTATGGGCTTGGTAAAATAGATTACCGGAAGATCCTGCATAGATTCCGCATACATTTCAAAAGCCAACACCGAAAAATAAAATAAAGTCAAGGGACGGAAATAGTACATGCTGGGAGATTTTTTGAACACCGAAAGTAAAAAAACAAATTAATTTACAATCTTTTTTTCTCCTGAATACCAAAAAGTTGTCCAAGAAATAAAATAAAACAGAGCCAAGAAACAGCCGGTAAGAGGCAGGTACGGATTATTCCGAAAAAAATAGGCCAATCCGATAGAAAAAATCAACCTGAGCAGTTCCCAACGTTTTGCCGACGCTCTGTTTTCCAGAATAAGTCCAAACGTAAATAATGAAAAAAGGATCAGGCTGGCCATGTAAAAGACCAAAAGGACAACCTCCGGATTACCTGAGCGAATCATCTCTTTTGAAAAAAACAGGTAATAGGAAGAAACACCGAGGATGGCTGAAAAATGAATAAAAGTGTACCAAACAGCTGATTTACTGACGGGAACATCAAATTTAACGACCTGCTGCGGCGAAACGGAAGGAGGCGATTTAAACCCTCCCAGATCATCCGGATACCATCCCGGAGGTTTTAGGAACAGTTTAATTTTATCGGTAATTTTATGTGTTTTTTTGGCGGAATCCCATAATTCGTTCCAATAATGAAAATTGGCCCAAAACGGATTGAACGAATTAAGCGGTGTAGTTATTCCATAAACAACCTCTGCCTTTTCTGCAGCAAACGTGCCGAACATCCGATCCCAAATAATAAGTGAACCCGCATGATTTTTATCAATGTACTCGGGATTTGTGCCATGGTGCACCCGATGATGTGATGGTGTATTAAAAATAAACTCTAAGGGAGCTGGCAATTTTCTGATGGCTTTGGTATGAATCCAAAATTGATATAACGTATTGCATGCGCCCACCGTGACAATCATGAGCGGACTGAATCCCAAAAAAGCCAACGGCAGATAAAACCACCAGCTAAAGAGCCCCTGAAACCAAGATTGGCGAAGGGCTACACTCAAATTATACTCTTCACTTTGGTGATGTACGATATGGGTGGCCCAGATGGCATTAATCTCATGACTCAACCGGTGAAACCAATAATAGGCAAAATCAACACCCAAAAAAAGCAGAAACCAATAGGGGAAGGTTTCC
>JBIJBG010000206.1:0-4002 GCA_044345355.1 Flavobacteriales bacterium | reverse complement strand
CGTGCCCGATATAACATTTGGCATATCCGGCATCATGAAACCAGGCTGCAATTTTCAGTATTTCCAGTATATCCCCTTCCAGGCCCTCACCTAAAGCAATTTCTTCCACCGCGGATACTACTTCTTTGGTATGCTGAAGATTATGAAATTCCAGCTGCGGTGACAGATTTTCCGAAAGAAACTGTTCTACAAATTCCTTTACCTGATCATACACCATATTATGGTTCACATTGTCCCTCATAGGCTTATCGGTTTTTTTTATATACCGTAATCACCGAACATCCGTTTACCCACTGCTCAAAAACCGCTTCACCAAAATTAAACTTTTCGCGCTCAAACCGATGATTCGTCACTAAATAATCTGCCGTATCATAGGCCACGGGTATTATCTTTTGTTTATCGGCATCGGATAACATCCAGCGGTTATAATAACCCGGAGCATGTACGTAAGCCACCCGGAATGGCTTCCCCGAATATTCCTTTAAAAAATACCGGTTGGCCTCGGCATAAGTCTGCCCCCAATAAGCCTGCTCAAACTGTCCGCAGGTTCTGTTCCTGATCCATGGAGAAAAATACAGATAGGGATATTCCGCATGTTTTAGCACCCACAACCCGGTTTCGGCTACCTGAAAAATAAACAGAAAACCGATGCCCCATTTGACCCAATGGGAGGCTGCCCGTTTTATAACAAACAAGAAACCGCCTACGGCTACAAGTATCAGGGCGGGATAAATAAAAAAAACATGCCTCCATTCGTCATACACAACGGAGCGCAGCAATATCACGGCAGCAGGAGGAATAAGAGCAAATGCCCAAAGGAAAGCATGCTTCATCCGTAACGGAAAATCGGCTTTTAGCAATACGGAGAAAGATAACACCAAACCGATGAGCAGAATCCAGGGTGTTGTAATCAGAATCCAAATTGGGAGATAATCGGCCGACAACCGGTTTGCCGGAATAAATTGACCGCGGTAAAGCACGGGATCATCCCAGGGAAAGCGGCTCATAAACTGCCAGGCTTCGCCGAAACGCTGCAACGGGTTATCCCATAAAACCGGCCAAAACAGCAAGGTGCATGCCCCCGCGGTAAGCAGAAAAACGAATACTGTCTTAATACGAAAAACAAGGGAAGCCCGTTTTAGGGAAAACCATATCCAAACGGGCCATAAGCCAAAAACAAAAACGCCGGGTATACGCAGAGATACCATTAATCCGGCGAAAATTCCACAAAAAATGGCCGTGAGATAATTCGGCTTTCTGAAAAAACGAATCGAAAAAAACAGGAAAAAACAGGCTGCAGCCAATAGCGGAATATCTTTGGTATTAAATGCCGCGTGCCCCATCATGCGGGGTGTACATAACAAGAGTAACAGACTGAGCGGACCCGCGCGGAAATCATTCGTTAATTCCACGGCGGCAAAAGCCAGAGCTATGGCGCCCATCAAAAAGAAAAGAATTAAAACGGTGCGTCGCAACGGAACTTTTGATGCAAAAGAATAGGTACCGCTGAGCCGGCAAATCCACTCGGCGGTCCACTCAAAGGCTGCCCCGTGAAACCGGTTTTGAATTCCCATGAGTTCCGCATTTCTGTCCGAAGCATAGTCATAAACTTTTACACCGAGGTTTTGCTGCCAGGGTTCATCCCAATGGATACCGACTCTATCGCGCAGAAAAAATAGCCACGACGAGGCCAGCGCCAATAATAAAAGCGAGAGCCAAACCGATATTTTCCGAGAGCCCGACATAACGGAACAAACTTACTCCGGAAAAAACAGCTTTCCAATGCGCGAACCCTTTTAAGTCCTCATTCGTTATCTTTATACCATGAATTCCGTCATCTTTACCGAGTATCGTCCCAAAAAGGAGAAGCCGTTCGACAGGCTTTTTTCGGTCTTTATGGAATTGCTGCTTATTTCTTCGGGAGATTTGGGAGAAACCATGGATTGGCTGCGCGAATTAAACGAGCGCTATTCGCTCACCGATAAAGCCTACACCATGGATGATTTTTTGGAAGAACTGCGCACCAAAGGCTACCTGAGCGAGGGGAAACCCGGCGAAACAGGAGAAGGCAAAATCACCCCGAAAACAGAACAGCATTTCCGCAGCCGTGCGCTGGAGGAATTATTCGGAAAGCTGAAAAAAGGCGGAAAAGGAAACCATGCCACACGATACGGAGGACAGGGAGCCGATGAATTTGAATCGCTGAGGCCCTTTGAGTTCGGCGACGCTCCCGGACAGATTGCCTACACCGAAAGCTTCAAAAACGCCTGGATACGCTCGGGCATCAGCGGGTCGACCCTGCATGAACAGGATTTGGAAATCAGGGAACATACTTTTCAGACCTCAGCCTCCACGGTTTTGCTCATCGACATTTCGCACAGCATGATTCTTTATGGTGAGGACAGGATTACGCCCGCTAAAAAAGTGGCTCTTGCCCTGGCCGAATTCATCCGCATAAAATACCCGAAAGATTCGCTGGATATCGTGGCCTTCGGAAATGAGGCACGGCTTATTCCGCTGCGCGATCTCCCCTACCTTAAGGTGGGACCGTTTCATACCAACACGGTAGCCGCCCTGGAAGCGGCGGAAGATATTTTACGAAAACGCAAAAACCCGAACAAACAGATTATCATGGTTACCGACGGTAAGCCCACCTGTCTCAAGGAATCCGACGGCAGCTATTACAAAAATTCATTCGGACTGGATGACCGCATTATGGCAAAAACCCTGCATCTGGCGCAAGATTTGAAAAAGAAAAAAATCCCGGTCACCACATTCATGATTGCCTCCGATAATTACCTCCGGGAATTTGTGCGCGAGTTTACCGAAATAAACAAGGGAAAGGCCTACTACACCACGCCTGACGGTTTAGGCAGCCTGCTTTTTGAAGATTTTGAAAAAAACCGGAAAAAGAACCTCTGAAAAAAATTGCCGAAATTTGTCCACATGGAAAACGGGGCTGACGAAATTATCAACAAGGTGGCGGAAAGCGGACTTATTTCGCTGGATTTGGCGGAATGGGTAAGCGACGATGAAATCCGGTTATTTGATCTGGCCCCGCTTCTCTTGGAAGGATACTTTTTGAAAGAAAAGGAATTCCGTGCCCACCTGAGTGCTTTATGCGCCGATCAATTCAAAGGAAAATGGGTAGGCATTTATTGCAGTACGGATGCCATCATTCAAAAATGGGCCTGGATGCTTGCGGCAAAAACCTTTTTGAATTTAGGCGCAGAACCCGTATTGGCATCGGCATCGGAAGTGAAAACGAAAATTCTGTTGGAAAAAATCAGGAATTTCAATCCCTCCGGGTACGCTGATGCGCGGGTGGTAGTGAAGGGCTGCGGTGAAAAATTCGTGACGGAAGAAGCCTATGCGGAACTTACGCGCAAACTGATGCCCGTGGTCAAAAGCCTTATGTACGGAGAGCCCTGCAGTACGGTCCCTATTTACAAGAAAAAATAAGCTATTCGGAGCTGTTGTTTAAAACAATAGAAAGGGTTTAAGCTGAAATCTGCTTTCCTTAAAACAAAAAAAGCCGCAGATTTCTCCGCGGCTTAAAAATGCAAAAAGCAATCTCAGATTATTTGACCAAGGGTTTATTCACCGTTCCCTTATCCGTAGTCAATTCCAGTATATAACTGCCCGAAGCCAGCGACGATACGTTCACGGTCAGATTTCCCGTTTCCGTTACGTTCCCCTGAAGCATCAAGCGGCCGTTGATGTCAAAAATACGGTACCCGAGCATGGAAGTCTCTCCAGACCAGTTTACCGTAAAGAAATCACGGATGGGGTTAGGATACAGATTAAACGATTCAAACAACCATTCCTCAGAGGATGCATTGAGTAAAACCGTATTGCTTGCGACACTCACACATCCATTGGCATCCGTGTGGATAGTGTAATAAACCCCGTTTTGGGAAGGCGTAAACTGTTGCCCGTTAGCTCCGTTAATCATTCCGTTAAAATCATACCACTGATTGCCGGTGGCATAACTCGACTCCA
>JBIJBG010000228.1:0-3676 GCA_044345355.1 Flavobacteriales bacterium | reverse complement strand
CCGACATAAATCATGGAGTAAAACTTCAAACCCGGGATGGTCTTCAACATGATTTGGAATCGAAAGGCTGGAATGCATTCGGTAAACAATAAGCGAACACATAATTATAAAATATGGAACCTTTATTTTCTGATGACCGCGTGGTGTTTGGTATCCTGATGATTCTTTTGGGCCTTGTTTTTTACACGGCAAGTTCGAATCATTCGATATGGAAAGGATTTTATCGTTTTGTGCCTCCCTTGTTTCTATGTTATTTTTTACCGGGTTTGCTTAATTCCGCAGGGCTAATTTCAGCCGAAAAATCGGGGCTTCCGGGTATGGCTTCCGCTTATCTGCTGCCCGCAGCATTAGTGTTACTGACGCTGAGTTTAGATTTTGGCGCGCTCAAGCGGTTAGGTGGGAAGGCCGTCATTATTTTTCTGACGGGCACTGCGGGTATCATTATAGGTGGTCCAGTTGCCTTGGTGGTTACTCGCTGGATCAGTCCTGAATCATTTACGGGGGCTGATGCCGATGCCGTTTGGCGGGGAATGTCCACCATTGCCGGAAGCTGGATAGGCGGCGGAGCCAATCAGGCCGCCATGCGGGATATTTTTCAGCCTTCTCCCGCCTTGTTTTCGATAATGATCGCAGTGGATGTGGTGGTGGCCAATCTGCTGATGGCCGTGCTGCTTTTTTCGTCCTCAAGAAACGGACAGATCAATCGTTTTCTCAAAGCAGACACCTCCGCACTGGAGTCGGTAAGGGAGCGGCTTCGGCAGATTCATTTGGAAGGAATACGGGCCACACGCACGGATGACCTAATTAAAATGGGTGCTGCGGCTTTCGGTGCCGTTGCTTTTTCGCACTGGGCAGGGGGGAAGCTGGGTCCCTTTTTCAAGGAAAATTTTCCACAGTTGGATCGGTTCAGTTTTTCATCCACCTTTTTTTGGATGGTGCTCATCGTTTCCGCATTGGGTATCTTACTTTCGTTCACTTCTCTTCGAAAGCTGGAAGGGGCAGGTGCTTCTAAACTGGGTACTGTTTTGTTGTATATTCTGGTTACCACCATCGGCATGCAGATGGACATCACGGCCATTTTCCGCCATCCGGTATTTTTTCTCATGGGCGTAATCTGGCTTTCCGTGCATGTTTTGCTTTTGTTTTTGGTTACGCGTTGGCTCAGGGTTCCGTTGTTTTTTGCCGCAGTGGGCAGTCAGGCCAACGTGGGCGGTGCGGCTTCGGCTCCCGTGGTGGCTTCGGCTTTTGACCCGGCCCTTGCGCCCGTGGGTGCTTTGCTGGCGGTGCTCGGTTATGCCATTGGCACTTACGGCGCCTACCTCTCCGCACTCATCATGCAGGCGTTGTATTAACGGCAAAAAAAAGAGGGGCCTAAACCCATCTTCCTTTATCTGTTTTAGATAATCTCTTTTATTTACCGATCATCAATTTCTTGGTAGTCGAATAATTTCCGGAACGAATTTCCAAAGCATACATACCGGCAGAAAGATTTTCCGTGTTGAGTGAAACCTGTCCGTCGCTGATGGTGCTTACCTGGCTGTAAACGGTTTTTCCGGTCAGGTCGGTCACGCGTATGGTGAGCTCACCCGAAAATCCGGGCAGCTGAATGGTTACCAGATCATCTGCGGGGTTGGGGAATATATTGGCGGCCTGAAGCATGTTTTGTGCATCCACATCGGCCAATACGCATACGATGTTGTAGAGGAAATCACGGTTGAAGTTGATGACCTGCGTCATTTTGGTGTCATCGGAATTCCAGGGAACATGATCTTCATTGACAAAATCGAGCAGGGCTTCATTCATGCCGTTGGCCTGTGCGTAGGTGTGAATGGTTCCGCTGCCTTCTACGGGCATTACCGGAAAGGCTCCAAGGAATACGATGGTTTCAGAACCGTAAGGCACTGTCTGGTCTACCGTTCCGTGTGCACTTACAACGGGAACAATGGTGTTGTTGGCCAGCCAGTCTACATCGCCGATGGCTCCTGCCATATTAATAATGCCGCTTACCTGATCGGAATAGCCGGGATGGCCGAACATATATCCTTCTATGGCACCCTGGGCTAATGCGGATGTATCAATTCCCGCGGGAAGCTCTGCATACGTATCAAGATAGCCGGCATGTAATGCGGTGATGGCGCCTGCTGAGTTTCCGCCTATGAATACCACATCGGGATTTACTTTATAGAGATTGGCCGTGGCGGCATCCTTGCGGAAAAAGCGTACTGCGGTCTTCATCTGCCTGGCCGTTCTGTAAACCGTTCTCGCGGCCGATTCGGCATTGGGAGGAAACGCATCAAAACCTAAGGTGTAATTAATGGAAGCACATACATAACCCATTTTTGCAAATGCAATGCAGGATTTAGTTACCGCCGGATCTTCCGTTTTGCTTCCACCGATGAAGGAACCTCCGTGGGCCAAAACTATCAACGGCCGGGCGGCCAATTGATCTCCCGTAGGTTCGTACACGTCCAAAAGCAGGTCGCCCCCTCCTGGTACTTGGCCGTAAACCACGTCGGAGGTGAGTGTGTAATCCGTAAAAATCATCTGTTGGTAACGACCGTTTCCGCAGCCGTTTTGGGCCTGTGAAGTCAATTGCACGGAGCTTAGGGCCAGTGCGATAAGAAGTACATTTCTTTTCATGGTTTATATTTTCGTTAATATGGGGTTAAATGTAGCCAACTTTCTGAAAAAGAAAAATATCTGTGCTTTAATTAGCACTATTTAAATTCTTTTTTGCTGCTTCGATGTCAGGATCGGATTTTGCCAACTGGTAATAGTAGGCTTCATTTCCCCATATATTTCGGGCAACCAATGCCTTGATAAGTCCCATGGAACGGCCGTCTGAAAAAGTCTCGGCGGATTGGCTTCTTTTCAGGTAAACAGACAGCGCCTTTTGGATTTGTTCATCTGCCAGTCTGGAGTCGGCAAAAGTGCGGTATCCCGCATGAGTTGATTTAATCTGTTTCCTTTGCTCATCACTGAAAAGAAAACTGAATCGATTCGCCTCTCCCGCTTGAAACCAGGTGAAAAAGGGCTCGGAATAGCTTTCGCTTTTGGTCGGAACTGTGATGTCCGGCCGGATACCTCCGCCGCCAAATACCATCCGTTTGTTTTTGGTAAAATAGGTGAGTGTGTCTGATTCCGTAGTGTCTGCCTCAGGGTTTCGTTCCATGGCGTCATGGTAGTAGGCGGAAGTTCCGTTTTTATAGGATCTCTGAATGCATCTGCCGGAAGGGGTATAGTAGCGGGCAACGGTAAGTCGTATGCCCGAGCCGTCGGCTAATTCCATCTGTTCCTGTACCAATCCTTTGCCGAATGAACGTCTGCCTACTACGATGCCTCGGTCCTGATCCTGAATGGCGCCAGCCACTATTTCGCTGGCACTTGCCGAATTTTCGTCGATTAAAATGGCAAGTGGGCCATTTTCCCATTCACCGGCCCCCGTGGCTTTGTAGGTCTGTTTTTTTCGGTTGCGTCCTTCCGTAAAAACAATCAATTCTTCACTTTTTAAAAACTCATCAGCCAGTGAAATGGCCTGGTCTAAATATCCCCCGGGATTTTCGCGGAGGTCCAATATGAATTTTTTCATTCCGCTGCCCAGCAGTTTTTCCATGGCCTGTTTGTATTCGTCATGTGTATTGGCCGAAAATCGGCTTATTTTGATGTAGCCGGTTTG
>JBIJBG010000205.1:0-4031 GCA_044345355.1 Flavobacteriales bacterium | reverse complement strand
ACTTAAAAGTGAAGTTGGATCATGATGTGCTGACGATTTCCTCAGAAAAGAGTGGGGAAAAAGAAGAAAAGCGGCACAATGGAAGTTTTACCCGACGTGAGTTTAATTATTCCTCCTTTCTCAGGTCATTTACGCTTCCGGAGGAAGCTGTGGCTGACGGACAAATCGATGCGAAATACCATGACGGAATTCTTAAAATTACCATACCTAAAAAGCGGGTTCCGGCATCCGAAAAAGCCAGGACCATTCAAATTCATTGATGTTTGTTTTTTCTATTGTTTGTTTAGCCCGCGAAAGCGGGCTTTTTTCTGCAGTTTCTTTTTTACGAAAAGCATTCTTACTTCAAGGATGAAATCAGGAAATCAGGGTTTTTACCTAAAGAGTAGTTGCCCTAAAATAAAAAAGCCCCGAAATGCGGGGCTTTTCATAATATATTACAAACTACTAAAGAGCGTTTAAGAATGAAGCCAATTTGCTTTTTAAGTTAGAGGCTTTGTTTTTATGGATGATGTTTTTCTTTGCCAACTTATCCAGCATGGCGGTTAGAATTGGCAACATGGGCAATCCTTCATCTTTGCTTTTAGCTGAGCGGAAACGCTTCATGTAAGTGCGGGCTGTTTTATGATAATAGCGGTTACGCGCACGCTTCGCTTCGTTTGATCTTACTCTTTTGAGTGCTGACTTGTGATTTGCCATAATTTCTTACAATTAAGAATACACGGGTATTCTGTTTATTTTTTGTAGCCCATAGGGGAATCGAACCCCTGTTTCAAGAATGAAAATCTTGCGTCCTAACCCCTAGACGAATGGGCCGTTTTTCTTATTTCGGGCTGCAAATGTAAGGTACATTTTGTAATCTCCAAAAAAAATCTTCAAAAAAAGCGTCATCCAATCTGCAACCCAGGGTTTATCCTACTTGGAAAACCCGCGGAAGGATGATTTCATCGGACAATTCCAAAACAATGGGTTAATTGTGGTTACTTTGTAGCGTATTTTTTTCGTTATATGCTTTCATTTCTCCCCTTTAAAGCCATGTTACCCAGCGTGGAAAAAGCATCAGAGGTGGTTACCCGGCCTTTTGATTCCTACACCCGTGAGGAAATTAAGGTGTTGCTTGCCCGCCACCCATTCAGTTTTCTTCACGTTATCGTTCCTGTTGCCGATGAACTGGAAAATCGCCGGCTTTCTCGGGAAGAGAGGCTTATGTTAGGAAAGAAAGAGTTGGATCATCTTTTTCAGGAGGGTGCTTTAATCCGTTTTCCCGAGGTGGCTTATTATGTATACCGACAGTCAGAACTATCTGGAGAAAGTTATTTGGGCATTATGGGTGCGGCCTCCATTCATGATTATCTGGAGGGGCGGATTAAAAAACATGAAGCCACGCTCGAATATAAAGAAATGGTACTCAAGGAGTATCTTGAAGTGATTGATATTCATGCAGAGCCGGTTTACCTCACTATGCCGGACAACCTTGAATTATCCGTAATTCTAAATGATATCTCCCAAACAAGCCCTCAAATTTCCTTAACCCTGCAAGATAAAACACATGAAATCTGGCCGGTCTGGGACCCGGGTACATTACAACGAATTCGGGCCATTTTTTTGCAAACGCCCGCTTTGTATATAGCAGACGGACATCATCGTTGCGCATCTTCTGCTTTGTATGGTAAAGAAAAGCAACTGGCCGATCCGCATTTTTCTGGTTCTGAGGCATACTCTGGTTTTCTTTCCGTGGTTATTCCAGAGTCGGGAACCCGGTTATTTGAGTTTTCACGCTTGGTGAGGGATTTGGGGCAGTTAACTTCTGCCGAATTTTTGTTGCAGTTGGCCTCTTCATTTCAGGTGGATGAGGTAGACAAAACAGCTCTTATTCCCCGTGGTGTTCATGAGTTCGGTCTTTATTTGGATGGCCGATCTTACCGCCTGCGACTTCGCGAAATACCCCTGAATGCTTCCGCGTTAGACAACCTGGATCCGGAAATTTTGAACCGGACCGTATTTGCTCCCATTTTGCAAATTACCGATTTGCGAAAGGATAAGCGCGTGAAATTTGTGGGTGGAAAGGCGGATGTAGAATACCTCGTTTCTTCAGTAGATTCCGGGCGTTTTAAAGCGGCCTTTCTTTCTTAGGCCGTTGCCGATGCGGGTTTGGTAATGCCTCCCAAAAGCACCTGGTTTGAACCTAAATTTCCAAGCGCTTTGGTAATTTATCCTTTACACGAGCCATGAGTATTGCCCAAAATATCCGAAGGCTGACCGCTGAATTAAATGGTGGTCCGAAGCTGATTGCGGTTTCCAAAACTAAACCCGTTTCTGCAATTATAGAGGCTTATGAGGCGGGACAGAAGGTGTTTGGTGAAAATAAGGTCCAGGAGCTTTGTCAAAAATACGAGGTGCTTCCCAAAGACATTGAGTGGCACATGATCGGCCATCTGCAAACCAATAAGGTAAAGTACCTGGCTCCTTTTGTGCACATGATTCATGGGGTGGACAGCCTGAAATTGGCCGATGAAATCAACAAGCAGGCACTAAAAAACGGACGGCCCATCCGCTGTCTGTTTCAGATTCATATTGCGGAAGAATCTACCAAATATGGTTTTGCTCCGGATGAACTTTTACATCTTTTTCGCACGGGAGCAGTTCCATCCTTTCCGGGAATCATCTGGAGCGGGGTGATGGGTATGGCTACTTTTACCGACGATACGGAGCAAGTTCGTGCCGAGTTTCAAAAGCTTGCTCAATTTTTTACCGTTCTGAAAAAGGATTTTTTTTCCGACTCAGCCGATTTTTGTGAGATCAGCATGGGAATGAGCGGCGACTGGCCCATTGCTATGCAGGAAGGAAGCACCCTCGTTCGGATTGGAAGTGCTATCTTTGGGGAAAGGTAAGCATGGTCACATTCAGATTTGTATTCGTTCTCTTTCTTTTGTTGCCCTTATCAGGTCTTGCACAAAATCGCTTTGTTGCTTTTGACCCTCCCGGCAAAAAGCGGATTTATTTTTCGGTGGGTGAGGAAATTCGCTTGCGCTTTGAAGGGGAAAAATCCTTCACCCCATGGATAATTACCTCGGTTACTGATTCGGGATTTGTGGTGGAGGGCCGTCATTTTGTAAAGCCCGAACGCGTTACCGGTATCCACGTTTACCCGCGCAGACCGGTGCGTAAGCTGAAACGATTGTTGTTGTATGGGGGCGCCGGCCTGCCCTTACTTATGGTAGCCAATTATGCACTGAATCCTTCCGACTCCCGGATCTTTATTCCAACGGTGGCGGGCATTTCAGGCGGTATGCTTGCCTCGTGGCTTATTCTAAAATCTTTTGACTGGGCGGGAATGAAGTACAAAGTATCTTCCGAACGGCCGCTTAAAATGCTTATTTTGGATATCAGTGCTCCTGCCCCCTGATATCTTCCTGTGTTTTCAGAAAGCGGATAGCCGCCTGAACAGTGGGTGCCGGAATCTCTTCCATGGGCACGTGTCCCGCATGGTCAAATACGATTAATTCGGAGTTTGGAATCAACGCATGAAGTTCCTCTCCCGTTTTCAAAGGAATCCAACGATCTTCTCTTCCCCACATAATCAGGGAGGGACAGGAAATTTCGCCGATCCGGTTTCCGTTGGGTAATCCGGCCTGAGAAAGTCTTTTTACCGTGGCTTCCCTATTTCCGGAACGGCGCATCAGGTAGTAATATCGGTCTACCTGTTCATTGCTTATTTTTTCCGCATCAAAAAACACCTGCTCCATATTCATTCGAAATAAAAAACGGGGAGTGAACCGACTCAGTATTTTGGCCATTCCCGGCGATTCAAGCACTTTGAAAATGAATGGTTTTTTTCCGTCAGAGAAACGTCTGCTTCCCACGGCGTCAATAAGCACCATGCCCAGGATACGTTCAGGCTGTTCTAAGGCCATCTTCCAAGAAACGCCTCCTCCCATCGAATTTCCCGCTACGTAAAAGCGGTCAATATTTAGAGAATCAGCGAGACAGAAAAGGAGAGAGGCATAATCGTCCATGCTGTATTTCTCCGAAGG
>JBIJBG010000204.1:0-4032 GCA_044345355.1 Flavobacteriales bacterium | reverse complement strand
GGCCCAATAAGCCTTTTTTTCCGGCGCGGTATTCTTCCACTTTATCCGGAAAAGCAGCCAATACCTCATCGGCAAAGGCGGCAAGTGCCGATTCGTCGCTCTGTTGAATCAGGTTGTCGGCTTCCGCAATCTCCAATGCCCTGCGCGTGGAATCCTGCACCAATTTTGGGAAAATATGTTCAGCGGCCACGGTGTTGCTTACTTTGCCTTCCTTCACCAGATTGATGATTTCGGCAATCTTTTCGCCTTCCAGAGGAAATTCATTCAGATGAATCCCTTTCTCGTTCAGGTAGGATTTTATTTTACCCATCATCCAGTTTGCGGCGGCCTTGTAATCGGCTGTGTGGGAAATGACCGAGTCAAAATAAGCCACGGAGGCTTTATCTTCGGTAATCCAATAGGCATCGTAATCCGATAAGCCGTATCGGATGGTGTACTTTTCAAACAAAGCTTCCGGCAGTTCGGGAAGATTGTACCGGATGTTTTCCACGTATTCTTGCGATACGATAAGCGGCGGAAGATCGGGCTCCGGAAAATAACGGTAATCGTGCGCCATTTCTTTGCTGCGCATGGAACGTGTTTCGCCGGAAACGGCATCGAAATTGCGTGTTTCCTGCACAATGATTTCTCCTGCTTCCAATGCGGCACATTGCCGGCAGAATTCAAATTCGATGGCCCGCTGTACGTTGCGGATGGAGTTCATGTTCTTCACCTCCACCTTAGTGCCTAATTCTTTGGCTCCTTTCAGCCGAACGGAAATGTTGGCATCGCAGCGCAGTGAACCTTCTTCCATATTGCCGTCGCACACGTCCAGATAACGGACCAATTTACGAACCTCCGTCAGGTAATTGTAGGCTTCGCCGGGCGTGGACAAATCAGGGCGGGAAACCATTTCCACCAAGGCCACTCCCGCGCGGTTCAGGTCAATGAGCGTATCAAACGGATCCTGGTCATGGATGCTTTTTCCGGCATCTTCTTCCAGGTGAATGCGCTCTAACCGGATTTGCTTGGGATTCCCCGTATCGTCTTTGATGGTCACGTAACCGTCGTAACAAATGGGTGTGTCAAACTGGGATATCTGATAGCCTTTGGGCAAGTCGGCGTAGAAATAATTTTTTCGGGCAAATCGATTGACCTCGCGGATGCTGCAATGGGTTGCCAAGCCAAGCCGTACGGCCAGCTCCACCACTTTTTCATTCAGTTTGGGGAGGGTGCCCGGATGCCCCAGCGAAACCACGCTGATGCAGGTATTGGGCGGAGCTCCGAATTCCGTACTGTCCGCGCTGAACGCTTTGCTCAGCGTCTGCAGCTGGGCGTGAACCTCCAACCCGATTACCAATTCGTATTTGTCGTCATAATTCATTGGCACAAAGGTAATCCTAACCGGTTTGTATTGTTTGAATCAATTAGAAAAAGCAATCCGATGGGGCTTTTAGCTGATATAAACCATTGATTTTCAAAGCAAAAATTAACGTTGGAATCTACAACCGGCTCACCAATTCACGGAATAATCCCGTCATTACTTTTTCAGCTTCTTTGGCGGCTTTCACCACTTCTTCGTGGGATATTTCCACGATTTTACCTTCCACGCCCAAATCAGTAATCACGCTCATGGCAAAACAGCGCATATTCATATGTCGGGCCACGATAATTTCAGGAACGGTGCTCATACCCACGGCGTCCCCTCCCAAAATGCGGAACATCTTATACTCTGCCGGGGTTTCGAAGGTGGGTCCCTGCACGCCCACATAAACGCCTGTATGCAATTTGATTCCTTTGTTTTTGGCCATGTCGACGCAAAGAGTGTACAGTGCTTTGTCGTATGTACGGCTCATGTCGGGGAAACGGGTTCCCAACCGTGTGTCATTTTTTCCGCGAAGCGGATGTTCGGGTTGCAGGTTAATGTGGTCGGTAATGACCATCAGGTCGCCCACTTCAAAATCGGGGTTCATTCCTCCCGCGGCATTGCTCACCAACAGGGTTTCCACGCCCAGAAATTTCATCACCCGCACGGGAAAAGTAACCTTATCCATGTCATAGCCTTCGTAGTAATGAAAGCGCCCCTGCATCACCACAACTTCACTTCCGGCGAGGCGCCCGAAAATTAAATAACCGGAATGTCCTTCCACGGTGGAAACGGGAAAATCGGGAATGTCGGCATAGGAAATTTTTTCTGTGATTTCCACTTCATCTACCAAACCGCCTAATCCAGAACCCAGGATGATTCCTATTTTGGGTGATACGCTGATGCGCGATTGCAGAAATCGGGCACAGGCTTCAAAACGTTCGTACGACATACACATGGAATTTGCCCCAAAGGTAGGGTTATGGAAAAAAATACCCCGAAGAAATTTTCGGGGTGTTTGATTTATGGTAAGAAAATGTAATTAAGCAATTACTCCGCTAAGCACCTTGGCCATGGTTTTTCCGATTTCGGCGGGGGAGTTTACCACGTGGATGCCGCACTCGCCCATGATGCGCATTTTGGCTTCGGCTGTATCGTCTGCACCGCCTACGATGGCACCGGCGTGGCCCATTTTGCGGCCTTTGGGCGCGGTTTGTCCGGCAATGAATCCTACCACCGGTTTTTTGTTACCGTTGGCTTTAATCCATCGGGCTGCATCGGCTTCGTAAGTTCCGCCGATTTCGCCGATCATTACGATGGCATCGGTTTCGGGATCATTCATAAAGAGTTCAACGGCTTCCTTGGTGGTGGTTCCGATAATCGGGTCGCCCCCGATACCGATGGCCGTGGAAACACCCAAACCGGCTTTAGCCACCTGGTCGGCTGCTTCGTAGGTAAGCGTTCCCGATTTGGAAACGATGCCGATGCGTCCTTTTTTAAAGACGAAACCGGGCATGATGCCCACTTTGGCTTCTTCAGGAGTAATAACCCCCGGACAGTTCGGCCCGATTAAGGTGGCTCCGTTTTTCTTCACAAATTCCTTTACGGCTATCATGTCATTTACGGGAATTCCCTCGGTGATACACACCACTACTTTGATACCGGCTTCAACGGCCTCAACAATGGCATCGGGTGCAAAAGCAGGCGGCACAAAAATGATGGACACGTTGGCGTCCGCCTGTTTTACCGCATCGGCTACGGTATTGAATACGGGACGGTCTAAATGGGTGGAGCCGCCCTTACCGGGTGTAACCCCTCCGATGACATTCGTTCCGTAAGCAATCATCTGCTCGGCATGGAAGGAACCTTCTTTACCCGTGAAACCCTGAACAACGATGCGCGAATCTTTATTTACCAGTACACTCATGATATTAGTTGTGAATTGCGGCACGAAAATACGCTTTTTGGGCGCTTTGGCAAAATTTGGGTGTAAACAGGTTTAACATGTCAGGCAAGGGTGGTTTTCGTTTGAAAATCACCGGCGGATTTTTAAGTGTGGTTGAACGGACTTCAATTTACTTTTGTGAGAATCTTCTTAAATCTTGCGACTGAAAATAGTCCGTTTATTTTAGCCCGCTGAAAATGTATCTTTGACAAAAAAAATCCATGCATTCAGAAGAAATTTTGCCCGGTACGGGGTTAGGTGAATTGAAGTTCGGCATGAGCCGTGATGAAGTAAAAGCATTATTGGGTGAGCCGGATGAGACTGATTTTTTTCAGGAGCCTGACGAAGAAGGAGATGCCTCGGAATCTTGGCACTTTGACGAGTTGGAAATATCCGTGAGCTTTGATGAATGTGACGACTGGGAGTTATCCACCGTTGCGGTCAGTTCTGCCCGTTATACTCTCTTCGGCAAGGCAGTGGTGGGTTTATCCAAGGCTGAATTAGTGAGTCTGCTGGCAGAAAATGGAATTTCTGATCTGGAGGAGGAGGACTGGTCTGAGGGGGAATCTGAGGATCTCAAACTCCTTACTTCCGAAGAACTTCAGGTAAATTTTTGGATGGAGGACGGCCTGGTTTCCGAGGTACAGTGGGGCATACTCTTTGAGTAATCATCGGGTGCCGTTCTCGGCCTCATTGCGTTTCATTTCTTCTTCAATATACTTTCCGCGCGTGCCTTTAAACC
>JBIJBG010000079.1:0-8080 GCA_044345355.1 Flavobacteriales bacterium | reverse complement strand
AATCATCTTTAGTCTGATATTCATCCGATCGGAAAAAGACCTGAAAAATGCCCTGCTGAAATGGATTCCTTTGAAACGTTAAATCTTTACCAAACATGGAACAAGTTCACGTATCGGTGGTAAACAAAAGCCATCATCCCCTGCCCCAATATGCCACCCCGCTTAGTGCAGGTATGGATATACGCGCCTCTCTTGATGAACCCGTAAAGCTGATGCCCGGAGAAAGAGCATTGATTCCCACCGGCATTTTTCTGGAGCTTCCCGGCGGTTGGGAAGCTCAGGTTAGGCCAAGAAGCGGACTGGCCTTCAAACACGGTATCACGGTATTGAACGCCCCCGGAACCATTGATGCCGACTATCGGGGTGAAATCGGAGTGATTTTAATTAACCTCGGGAGTGAACCTTTTGAAGTACGGGACGGAGAGCGGATTGCCCAATTGGTCTTCGCGCCCTGTTCCATGGCGGTTTGGACGGAAGCAGATCAACTCACGGATACCTCAAGAGGCACGGGCGGCTTCGGATCAACGGGGAAAAGTTGATCGGTGGTCAATTGAAAATATTCACCACAAAACCGTCGAAAGTAGTCTGGTATTGAAGCAAAGGAAAAGCAGCGGGCCCCTGTGTAAGCTGTCCGTTCAATATTTGCCAACGGCTGCCGCATTTTCCGCAGTTTAAAAACAAGAGGGAAGCATCTGTTGATGTGCGGCCCTCCGGAACGTTAGCATCCCTGGTACACTGCATATCAAAGGCAAAAACCTGATCGCCCGTGGCCCGGACCACAAGAATTCCTCCATATCCTTCATCTGGGAGAATCACAAACCCACCCACCCCGTTGAGCGCACTGAACTGAGGATTAGCCAGCGTAATGGTACGATTCACAGGTACATAGGGAATAGGCGGAGATTGATCATCATTGCAGGATGCAACAAGAAACGTTAAAAAGAACGTCACGGAGACAAATGAAAATAGCTTTTTTTTATTTGAAGACAATCGCATGCGGTTTTTGCGTTTACTTTTGACAAAGTTCCTGAATAAATCGCAATGGCCCGTCAACTTTTTATATCCATCCTTATACTCTTGTTTTCATTCCGGATAAATCTGCACGCGCAAAATGCCAAACAAATCAAGCGCGAAGTAGAAAAACAGCGGAAAGAAAATGCTCAGGCCGCCAAGCGGGCCCAAAAATATGGAAAGGCACGCCATCTTTCCATTCAGGATAAAGCAACCCGAAAAAGAATCAAACGGAATCTGCGGAACTCCAACAGGCAAAACAAAGCCAGGCCCAGATAACTTCCTCTTTTTTTTCTTATTTCTTCCGATTATTTCAAGTACAAAGGGCAAAAAATGTCTTTTTTTTATTGGAAGCCTCTTCGGAAATTTGAACCGTACAATTCTCTGAACGGTTATGAATTCAAGAAAAACAGCTATTTTCCCGGTGGCCCGCTCACATTTCTGTGATTATTGAAAAAGTGGGAATGCCGCAGAAATTTAAAAGCAGAAATGCTCATTTTAATCGACAAGCATTTCCATTTTGGGGACAAACCGAAAAAAATGTTCGAATAATGAAAAAAATCGGGGGTATCTTTGAATTTGGAAGAAAAAATATAGGCTCAGAGGCGAGGCCTGGAGACATAGATAATTTTAAATGATTGATTTTCATAAAGAATTAAAAAAAAGTCAAGGGTTTGTTAAAGTTAAGCAAATAACTATTTTTACGCCCTTGTAGAAATGTGTGTTCACAACAAACGCAAAACAGTATGATGAAAAGACTACTTACAGCGCTGATAGGAGGAATTCTCACAATAGGAGCATCCTACGGCCAAGGTAACACGGGAGAATTAAAGGGAACCGTGAAGGATGCGGCAGGAAAACCTGTTCCATTTGCCAACGTGGTGGTGCTGAGCGGAACCCAGCAGGTAGCCGGCGGTGCCTCCGACTTGGACGGTAACTATTACATTAAGCCGATTTTGGTAGGAACCTATACGGTTAAAATTACCTCAGTAGGGTATCCGGCCAAAACCTATTCCGGAGTAAACATTCAGGGAAATAAAATTCAGTTCCTGGATGCAGTCATGGTAAAAGAAGACATTAATCTGGGTGTGGTTGAAGTGGAAGTTTTCCGCGAAAAACTGGTGGACAAAGACCAAACCGTACAACAACAGGTTTGGGGTCGTGAAGAAATCAACAAACTCCCTGGCGGTTCAGCCCTCGGTGCCATACAGCTCACGGGTGGCGTAAACTCAAGAGATGGGGAACTCTCCATACGCGGATCCCGCGGAGATGCCCTCTACTTTATAGACGGTGTGAAAATCCGTGGCCGTGCCGGGCTTCCGCTCCGTGCCGTGCAGGAAGTTTCCGTAATCCTCGGGGGTGTGCCTGCCGACATAGGGGATGCCACGGGAGGTATAGTTCAACTGCAGACCAGAGGTATTTCTCCCGAATGGTTCGGAAGCGCAGAAGCAAGAACATCGCAATTCCTGGATGCCTTTGGAAACCACCTGTTCCAATTTACCCTGGGAGGCCCGCTCGTTTCCAAAAAAGTAAAATCCGGTGACCGTATAATTAAAGAGCCTAAAGTCGGATTCCTTTTCTCATCCGAAGCCGAATATTTCAAAGACCCACGTCCGGCATTTGACGGATTCTGGGTCTTAGACGAAGACAGACGTGAGCAACTGTTGGCAGACCCGCTGCGCAGGGTAGATGACGGTACCTTCTTCAATTCGCAGTATCTGCGCCAATCTGATTTCTACAGGGTGAAAGCTCGCAAAAACTCGGCACAGTGGAACGTGCGTTCTGTGGCCAAATTAGACTTTGCCATTTCCAAAAATACCACCTTTACCGTGGGTGCTACCGGAACTTTCCGTGACGGAACAGGCGGTGGTGCGGGGGTTGGTTATGGGGCCCATCCCATGAACTGGCAGAACCCGGGGCGCACACTCGGATATGACGTAAACGTATATGGTAAATTCATCCAGCGTTTTGCAAACTCAGAAGATAAAGAAGGAAAAGCGCTCGTGAAAAATGCCTTCATATCCTTACAGGCAGATTATTCCAAATCGTATTCCAGAAGGTATGATCCACGCCACGGAAATAACCTGTTCCACTATGGTTACGTAGGGCAGTTCAACACCATCCGGGTACCCACCTATCAAAGAGGAACAGATCCCACCACCAATTTTGAAGGATGGCTGCTGAACGGTTTCCGCGATGTGTTGGTTGATTTTACCCCATCCGACATCAATCCGGAACTTACCGCATACACCACCGATGTGTACGCTATTTCGGATAACCCCTTTGGTATTTACGACAACTTTGACAACCTGGTTAATTACAATGCACTCAGAAACGGCGACCAACCGGGAAATACCTACACCATATGGGATAATCCCGGCGGTTATTACAATGCCTACGGATTTACGGACAACAACCAATTCCGTGCACTGGGAATGGGAGCCCTGGATATCAAAAACCACAGCATTAAAATCGGTTTTGAATTTGAGCAACGTCGGGATAATTTTTACAACCTGGCTCCAGGAGGCTTGTGGACCATCGGCCGTCAATTGGCCAACCGCCACATTCAGGAATTTGATTTTGAGAATCCCATTTTCGTAACTGATGAATTCGGCGTTTACCAGGATACGATCAATTACAACCGCTTATACTCCGGAGAAGGTCAGGCCAACTTTGACCGCAACCTGAGAGAAGCACTGGGATTAAATCCGAGCGGTCTCGACTTCGTAAATTTTGACTCCTACTCCCCATCTACATTTAATCTGAATATGTTCAATGCCGACGAGCTGTTGAACAACGGTAATAACCTGGTGAACTACTACGGGTATGATGTTTACGGTCAGAAACTTCGCGGAAACTGGTCGCTGGAAGACTTTTTCAACCAGAAAGACGCCAACGGAAACTTTACCCGTAACATAGGTGCTTTCCAACCCGTGTACATCGCCGGTTACATCATGGATAAGTTTGCGTTCCGCGATCTGATTTTCAACGCCGGGGTTCGTATTGACCGATTCGATGCCAACCAACGCGTATTGAAAGACCCATACACGCTGTATGCCACCCGCACACGGGCGGAAGTAAATGCGAATCATCCCTCAAACATAGGAGATAATTATGCGGTGTATATCAATGATATCAACTCCGCTTCTCCCACTATTCTCGGATACCGTAACGGAGATGTTTGGTACAATTCGCAGGGAACAGAAATCAATGACCTGACCGTTTTACGTACTGCCTCGGGTGTGGTTCAGCCTTATTTGGTCAATCCTTCGGAAAATGTCTCTAGCGGAAACTTTGACGTGAATGCTTCTTTCGCGGATTACAAACCTCAGGTGAATGTAATGCCCCGTGTGGCCTTCTCTTTCCCCATCAGTGACCAGGCTATCTTTACCGCTCACTACGATGTGTTGGTACAGCGCCCCCTTGGCGGCGGACAAAACGGAGGCCCTCTGAACATGATCAACCCCATGGATTACTTCTTCTGGAGCAATTCGTCTTACAACAGCGGTTCCCGTATTTTCAACAACCCTGCACTGCGTCCGGAAAAAACAATCGACTTCTCTCTCGGATTCCAGCAGGCCCTGGGTGACAATTCATCCATCAAGCTGACGGCTTACTACCGTGAAATCCGCGACCAAATTCAGGTGGTGCGTATCAATGAGGCTTATCCTACCTCCTATTTTACATACCGCAACATCGACTTCGGGACCACCAAAGGTTTCACCCTTACTTATGACCTGCGCCGTATCAAAAACGTACGCCTTACCGCCAGCTACACGCTGCAGTTTGCCGACGGTACGGGAGCGGACAACACCTCTTCGTTCAACCTAGTGAACTTCGGGCAACCCAACCTACGGGTGCTGATTCCGCTGAACCTGGATCAGCGTCACCAGTTCAACGTGTACTTTGACTTCGGCTACGGCAAAGGAAAAGACTACAACGGACCTACAGTGAAAGGCAAAAACGGAAAAAACATCCAGCTGCTTTCCAACGCAGGTATCACAGCCACCCTTTTCGGAGGTTCCGGTTTCCCTTACAGCCGCAGCAGTACCATTGTTTCAGAGGCAGCAGCCACCGACTTCAACCGCCCGATCATGGATGGTTCCATCAATGGATCACGCCTGCCCTGGCAGTTCAATGCAGATATCCGTATTTACAAGCAATTTGAGGTGTTTCTGGGTAAAAAAGACAAAGCACAGGATGAGCGTAAATCCATCAACATGGAAGTATATATGCAATTCCTGAACATCTTTAACTTCCGCAACACGGTGGGTGTTTACCGGTATTCGGGCAATGCCAATGATGACGGATTCCTGGTTGATCCGCAAACCCAGTCTTACATCAACAATATCTTACCCGATTCAGACTCTTTCAGAGAAATGTACGCAATGAGAGTGTCAAACCCATACAATTTTTCACAACCAAGAAGAATTCGCTTGGGATTATTGGTTAATTTTTAAACATTAAAAAAGTTACAAGATGAAAAGGTCAATCATTATAACTTCGCTCCTGCTGGCTTTCTCAGCCATGCCGGGTATTGTGAGCGCGACCAAGTCCATTAACGACAAATCGGGAGGCGAGGGCTCAAACAAGGCCCAGGCTGCCGGCTGTCTGAATCCGGAATCGTCTGCTGTGCTCGATTTGAACAACGTACGCACCACCATCCACTCAGGCGGAGATATGTGGTGGGATCTGAAACAATTTGCACGGTACGAAATACCGAAAGACTCACGCAAACACTCCCTTTACCTGGGAACTTTGTGGATCGGCGGTACCGACATCAACGGACAGTTGAAAGTTGCCGCCCAGCGTTACCGAAACAATGGTCCGGATTATTATACCGGCCCGCTGGACACTTTGGGTACCGCCGAAATTGACGCCCAGCGTTGTAAAGAGTTCGACCGGATATGGAAAATTACGCGTTCGGAAGCTGCTCTCCACCGATTCTGCAAAATCGAAGGAAATCAAACAAACGTAAATTGCCAAGGTTACATAACTCCCGAATCCATCAAAAACTGGCCGGCGATAACCTACAAGCCCAATGATGCATCCCTTTCAGGCGGGCTTCCTTCCGTACAGTATTTCTATGCTCCGTTTATTGACGTGGACGGTGACATGAACTACGATCCGGAAGCCGGCGATTACCCTGCGTATGATTTGGACAATGCCGTTGATTGCCAGACAGACCGTACGCCTTACCTCTACGGAGACATGACGTTGTATTGGATCTTCAACGACAAAGGAAACATCCATTACGAAACACAATCCACTCCGATCGGTATGGAGGTTCGTGCCCAGGCGTTTTCCTTCGCCACAAACGACGAGATCAACAACATGACATTTTACAATTATGAGTTGATCAACCGGGGTACCACCACCCTCTTCAATTGCTACTTCGGAGTAAATACGGATGCCGACCTGGGTTATGCCTTTGATGACTTTGTAGGTTGCGATGTACTCCGCGGTTTCGGGTATGTTTACAACGGCGACGCCGTGGATGCCCAGAACAACAGTCCTGCTCCCGACCAATACGGGGTTAATCCTCCGGCGGTAGGTATCGACTTTTTTGAAGGGCCTTACGCCGACCCGGACAACATCGCCAACGTGTTTGATGCCTCCGACGTAGATACATGGCTGGCTATCAACGGATTGGGTTACAAAGACGACATCGTAGATAACGAGCGGATCGGCATGCGCCGTTTTGTTTATTATTCAAACAACTCCGGAGTATCCGGTGACCCCGAAGTGGGTAAAGCGATTCAATATTACAACTACCTGAGAGGTTTCTGGAAAAACGGAGCCCGCATGGTTTATGGAGGAAACGGTTTCCCCGGATCACCCGGTGCCACCACCATTGAATCTGATTTCATGTTCCCCGGAGATTCAGACCCGGCGCATTGGGGTACCAAGGGAGTAGATCCCGGTTTCCAATGGACTCAGATTAACCCAGGTCCAGGTCAGCCAAACGGAACCGCAGCCGACCAACGTTTTGTTCAATCGGCAGGTCCGTTCACACTGCTTCCCGGAGCCGTAAACGATATCACTACAGGTGCTGTTTGGGCCCGTGCATTCAACGGAGATCCATTTGAATCAGTTAAATTGGTACGTAAGGCGGATGACAAAGCCCAGCAGCTTTTCGAGAACTGCTTCCGCCTGTTGGACGGACCGGATGCACCGGATGTGTACATACAGGAGTTGGATCGCGAGCTTGTTCTTTACTGGACTAACAATGCCATAAGCAACAACTACCTGAACCAGTATGAGGAGTTGGATTATTCCATCGACACCTCCTTAGCCACGACAGTAGAATCACGTAAATACCGCTTCCAGGGGTATATGGTATATCAGGTAAAAGATCAAACGGTATCTCCTGATGAGCGTTATGATTTGAGCAAGGCCAGACTGATTGCACAGTGTGACCTGCGCGATTTCGATGCAAACGGGACCGCCATAAGCACTTTGGTAAACTATACCCCTGATCAACAACTTGGGTTTAACGTGCCTCAGGTAATGGTGGAAGGAGCCAACCAAGGTATTACACAATCGCTCCGCGTAATTGAAGATGCCTTTGCCACCGGCGCCGATAAGCGTTTGGTAAACCATAAAAAGTACCACTTCCTCGTAATCGCCTACGGATACAACAATTACAAAAAGTACGACCAGAATGATCAGTCGGCATTAGACGGACAGAAGAAGCCGTTCATTGCCAGCCGTAAAAGTGCTACGGGAGCCATCAGCATCTACGGAGGTATTCCGCATATCAGCGCTCCCGAATCAGGAGGTACCATTCTGAATTCGTTCTATGGTGACGGACCCGAAATTACCCGTTTGGAAGGGAACGGAAACGGAGGCAATATTTTGGATCTGACCAAAGAATCTGAAGACTTGATTCTTCAACCGCCATACTATCTGGCAGAGCCTACCTACCAAAGGGCCAAAGGGCCATTAAAAATTAAGGTGGTGGATCCGTTAGCCTTGAAAAAAGGAACTTTCTATGTGGCCATTGACGGACCCGTAAGTATTTCCAACTCAAACACACTTTACACGATGGGTGTAACTTCACGTTGGG
>JBIJBG010000123.1:0-6224 GCA_044345355.1 Flavobacteriales bacterium | reverse complement strand
AATTTCGATACCATAGCGGTTTCAGATGCGGACCTTCAAATCGGTTCGGAACAAATTTTGTTCGACCGCAATACAGGTGAATTTACGGGACTTTCCGTAACCATTAAACAAGTAAACCAACCGGGTGAAAACCGGGAACAGAACAATGGTTTCCTGGAAGCCACATTAGAGATTGAAAATCCCAGCAATGCCTATCTCGGATTTATTCCTGATGATGATGTAAATCCGGCCTTAAACTGGATACTATCCGGAAATCAGACGGCGTCATCACCCGCAGACAACAACCTGGATAACGATCAGATTTATGAGCGGATTACGATCGGACAAGGCGGCGCCTTAGCTCCTTACCGGATGACTTCATTCGGAAAAGACGGACCGGCCTGGGCAGGAAACATTCCACCCGCGGTATCCAGAGTGGATTACATCCAGAGTGTGGATGTGGTATTAACCCCGGATAAATCAAAATGGACGCGCGTACCCGTATTTGAAACAGACTCGTTTGAGAATTTCACTTATTCCCATCCTGATCTGGCACCGACAAAAGCACGCAAGTTGGATCTTCGCAGAAGTCCATCCGTAGATAAAGACGGCCGCTATGCCACCGAAGATGGAACGGCTACAGGTAAATTGCTTACCGATGTGAGCGGAAATCCGGAAGATGCCAACTACATTCACAATTGGGGTATGGGCTGGTTCCCGGGTTATGCTATCTCCGTGGAAACAGGAGAACGCCTGAATATGGCATTCGGCGAGAGCTCCTACCTGGCTACGGCGAACGGACGAGACATGTTGTTCAATCCTACCGGTATTGATCCGTTAAACTTTGATTTCTCCAGCATTCTTTCCGAGTTTGGAGATGCTATTCTGGGCGGTAAACATTTCCTTTATGTGTTTGCCAGCAACGGAAATTTCGGAGCTTCATTCGGAGCAACCCCACGTTATGATGCGGGAGCTTACGCGATGGAAATACTCAAAAAGAATAACGGACGGCCCGTAGATAATGACAAACGGCAGTTGATTCGCTCCATTATGTGGACCGGTATTCCGCTCAGCATTAAAGGACGGCCTTGGCTGGGTGAAGAACTGCGTGTACGCATGCGGGTAACTAAACCCTATATGCAGAACAATACCTACAGCCTGGAAACGGCAGCCAATCCGTTAAACGGAAACAAGCCTTTCTACCGTTTCTCGTTAGACAATCTGGCACCTGTTACGGGCGATCTGGCCACGGCCAAATCTGCCTTGGATTTAGTAAATATTGTACCTAATCCTTATTACGCCTATTCGGCTTATGAGGTAAACCAGTTGGATAACCGGGTGAAAATCACGAATCTTCCTCCGGAATGTACGATTACCATTTACAATACTGCCGGATCGCTGATACGCAGATACACCAAATCCGACAACCGGATTACTTCCGTAGACTGGGATTTGAAAAATTTCGCCAACATACCTATTGCGAGCGGAATATACATCGTGCATATCAAAGCTCCCGGATTGGGTGAGCGCATAATTAAATGGTTCGGTGTACTCAGACCAACGGATGTTTCAGATTTCTAATCTCAATAAAGGAGCAAAGAATAAGTTATGAAAAGCATGTTTAAAGCATCATACGTATTAGGGGCCCTCTTCATTACCGGCAGTTTGTTTGCCGGTAATGAAGACCGCGCCGGACAGGCAGGGGCAACGCATCTGTTGATAAATCCATGGGCCAGGAGTTCTGCCTGGGGAGGTGCCGGATCGGCCAACGAAAGAGGTATGGACGGCCAGTTTATGAACCCTGCGGGACTTGCATTTGCCCGCAAGACAGAGGTCGTATTTACGCATACCCGTTGGCTGGAAGGATCGAATATTTCCATCAATGCCGCCGGATTGGCGCAGCGTTTATCCAAAAATGACGTGTTAGGATTAAGCGTAACTGCCATGAGTTTCGGGGAAATTGCCGTAACCACCGTAGATAAACCGGAAGGAACAGGAGCTACCTATTCGCCCCGTTTCTTAAACATCGGAGTATCTTATGCGAGATCATTTTCAGATAAAATTCATGGAGGTATAAATTTCCGAATCATCAACGAATCCATCGATAACGTAAGTGCTACGGGATTCTGCTTAGATGCAGGGGTACAATACCAAACTACAATCGGTAAAGGAGAAAACAAAAAAGACAATTTTGTTTTCGGTATTGCCTTGAAAAACGTGGGGCCGAGGATGCGTTACAACGGAGACGGTTTGAATTCCAAAGTGGTTCTGCCAAATGGTGCTTCCCTCACTCAATCGCAACGTGCGGCTGATTTTGAAATGCCGGCCTTGCTTAACATTGGAGTGATGTATCGGGTACGTTTTGCCAAAGAACATAAATTTACCCCGGCATTCAATCTCTCTATTAATTCCTTTACCCGGGATCAGTTTATTCTCGGATTGGAATATGCCTGGAAAGATATTTTTGTATTGCGCGGCGGATATACCTTTGAGAGAGGCGTTTTCTCGAAAGACAGAGATGCATTAAATACCAACCTGCTGAATGCATTTACCGGACCCTCCTGCGGAGCTTATGTAGATATTCCGCTGAGCAAAGGGGCCAAAGTAAATGAGGACAAAAAGACTCAGCCCCGTTTCGGGTTGGATTACTCATTCCGCGCCACCTATAATTTCCAAGGAGTGCACTCTATAGGAGCCAGAATTACTTTGTAGAAATAAAAAATAGTATATTTGTATTCATCAACAAAAGGCCATTTCGGCCTTTTGTTTGTTTTATAGGATTAGCTAAACCATGTAAGTCATGAGCAAAATCACGTATATGACCCAAGAGGGTCTGGAGAAAATGAAGAGTGAACTGGAGCAACTTGTCCTGTTCGAACGTCCGCGTATTTCCCAACAAATTGCCGAGGCCAGGGAAAAAGGCGATTTATCAGAAAACGCCGAATACGATGCGGCAAAAGAAGCCCAAGGTTTATTGGAATTGCGAATATCTAAATTACAGGATGCGGTGAGAAACGCACGGGTAATTGAAGCCAGCCAAATTGAAACGGACAAGGTTTATCTGCTGTCGCGCGTAAAAATTAAGAACCTGACCAATAAAATGGTGATGGAATACCTGTTGGTTTCTGAAAATGAAGCCAACCTAAAAGAGGGAAAACTTTCCGTAGAATCACCTATTGCCAAGGGTTTACTCGGAAAGGCCAAAGGAGATATTGCCGAAGTAAAAGTACCATCAGGCATGATGAAGTTTGAAATATTGGAAATAGGACGATAACCATGAGCAGCCTCTTCTCGAAAATTATCCAAAAAGAAATACCGGCCTATATAGTGGCCGAGGACGAACATAATCTGGCCTTTCTGGACATATATCCTTTGACGATGGGCCATGTTTTGTGTGTACCCAAGAAAGAGACCGATTACATTTTCGATTTACCGGAGGATGATTTTCAAAAACTGCATGCTTTTTCAGCAAAAGTGGCCAAGGCACTTAAAGAAGTCGTTGACTGTACCCGTATCGGAGTGGCCGTAATCGGGCTTGAGGTGCCTCATGCGCATATCCATCTTGTGCCGATTCAATCCGTTCAGGATATCAACTTTTCCAAACCGAAATTAAGCCCCGGTAAGGTAGAACTGATGGAATTGACCGAAAAAATCCAACAGAGCTACAAAACTATCTGGGGTTAGTCATCTGACTTAATGCTTCAATTTTTTTAGAACACGGCAGTATTTCGTGTCATGCTTTTATAAGACGGGACATCACTTCAAAACCGGCCTGTACATCCTCAATTCCCTTGCGGAACGTTTCGTCCAACACCTGCTCCATGATGCCGTCTTGTCTTTCTCCCTCTTTTTTGGCCAGGTGATACGGTATATCACTGAACGTAACCATGCTGTATAGCGGCGTCCATTTTTCCGGATAAGCTTCATGGGCCATTTTTTCCACCTGCTTCCGATAAAGAAAAGCGGGGTCGGATGTAAGATCTCGCATTTCTACAAAGTTCCGCATGGCCAAATCGGCAATAGCCTCCCCATCCGGTTGACGCATCCGCGCAAATTCGGGAATGCCCCGACCAAAATCCCAATTCAGCGACTCCATTTGCCTGAAAAATAAATAACAATCTTCAAAACCGGCATTCATGCCCTGCCCGTAAAAAGGCACAATGGCGTGAGCCGCATCACCGAGCAGCATGACATCCTTTCCGAAAGACCAAGGTTTGCACTTAACCATCATGAGAGAGGAGGTAGGATTCTGAAAAAATTGCTCCTTATAATCCGGAATCAGGGGCATCAAATCGGCGAAATGTGTAGAAAAAAATTGCTCCACATTCGAGTGCCCCGTCAGTTTTTCAAAAGCGTCCCAGCCCAGGAAAAGGGTGCAGGTAAATGTTCCGTCAGGATTGGGCAGGGCAATCATCATAAAATCGCCCCTTGGCCAAATATGCAAGGTATTCACATCCATTTTATGCTTTCCTGAAGCATCAGGCAGCATATTCAGCTCCTTATATCCGTGGTCAATATAGGTTTGTGAATAGGTAAAGCGGTCAGTATACTGAAGCCGGGACCGAACGGCACTGTAGGCACCGTCGCATCCGAAAAGCACATCATAATTCAACGAAGATTCCTGTCCGGTTTCTTCGTTTCGGAGATGAAGCATTTTGCGATCCAGATCCAATTGCTGAATCCGCTCCGAAAAGCGGAAAGAAATGTCTGCGTCCTTTTCGGCTTCTGCCAGCAACAACTTATTCAAAGCGCCCCGAGAAACAGAATAAATTGCCTGATTGTCCTTACCATAGGGCTGCCGTGTTAAATTCCCTTCCCTATCATGCATGGTGCGCACATACATGGGAATGGCCAGTTCTTCCACCTTGGCTTTGAGTCCGCACAGTTCCAAGGCCCTCCAACCTCGGTCAGACAGGGCGAGGTTGATGCTGCGTCCGGCCGGAATATTCGCTCTACGCATATCCGGTCTGCGCTCAAGAACAGTGACTTTAAACCCTTTTTTACCGAGAAGACAGGCCCAAAGGGAACCTACCAAACCGCCTCCCGCCACTACAATATGCTGCATATCTCTTTTTTGTCGGGCTAATGTAGCAAGGTTTCAGGATTCATCGCCAAAAAAGGAACAGAAAACTGTTCACGGACATCCCTGCCAGATAGGATACGAATACAGGCGATTTCTGCCTGAAAATTGACCATTACACAAACAGATGATCAATTAAGAAAAACCTGAATCATCCAATCAACGCAGTCGGAGCGTCTGACCGGGCTGCACGCTTTCTTCCGCCAACTTATTCAGTTCCATTATGGCTTCCTTTCTTACGGCATGAAGATTTGAAATACGTGCAAGGCTCTCCCCTTCAGAAACGACATGGGCATCCAGTTCAGTGCTGAATTCCTTTTTCGGAGCTAAATACACCCGGCTTCCCGCCTCAATTTCCGTTTCATAAGGCAAATCATTATACCGCCGTATCTGCCATTCGGCCAAATTGAATTCAATGCATAATGCACTTTTCGTATCTCCCGCTTTGGCAATAATAAAAGGCACACCATTCACCTCCCTGATTTCTCTTCCCGAAACAGGTGGGTTGACAGTAGATTGCAACTCTTGATTATCTGTTACAACGCGCAGATTTTCAGACGGCTGTTCTTTTTTTGCCTCAGCATCGGAGAGGGTGTCGGGTATATTCATTTCTGCAGAATCATTTATGCGGGACAAAGCCTCCCGATCAAACCGGTGGAGTGCAAACCGCTCAATGACGGAAATTATCTTCTCGGCGTAGGTTGGCAAAGTGGCGTAGCCCGCCGCTTTTAACTCCCTGGCCCACCCGGCATAATCAGTTATTTCCAGCTCGAAACATTTCGCATAGCGCTTCCGGTTTTTTAAAAATAACGCATGATCCTGATAAGAATCGGCCGCGGACGCATATTTACGAAAACATTCCTGGGGGGCGTCATCGTCGTGGTAGTAGGTTTCTCCCTTCCAATCGTGGCATTTGATGCCAAAATGATTGTTCGCATTTTTTGCCAGCGGACTGTTGCCGAAACCCGACTCAAAAAGGCCCTGTGCCAGAGTAATGCTAGCCGGAACGTTATGGGCAATCATGTTGATTATGGCCGCCTCATGAAAATCCTGAATGTACTTTTCCGCACCCGTATTGTCCGAAGCGGTTTGTGCATCAGACAGACGAACGAAAAACAAAAAAAATACGGATAAGCAAAAGACGACACGATACATAAGCAAAAAT
>JBIJBG010000201.1:0-4076 GCA_044345355.1 Flavobacteriales bacterium | reverse complement strand
GGATACTATTGCCCATAAGGCACTAATGAAACAGCTCTCCAATATCACGTCCGTATCTCCTGACAGTCGCATAGAGGTGTTGTGTCACGGTCCCGGGTTGGACATGCTAGTGATGGGCAGGACAACCGTAAAATCTAAAATTGAAGGGATGAAAGAAAAGGGAATTGTATTCACTGCTTGTGAATTTTCCATGAAAGAGCGTAAGGTAAGTAAGGAGGAGATGATGCCTGATGTGGGATATGTGAAAGCCGGCATTATTCATGTGGTGGAAAGACAGGAGCAGGGCTGGAGTTACATTAAGGCCGGTTTCTGATTCCAGATAATCCAGGAAGCCTCTGCCTGCACCTGAAGCATTTTTTTTCCGCTGATGACGGTGGCTCCCCGCATTTCGCCTTCTTCCATAAATCGGGTGAACGGCGGATTGTAAACCAAATCAAACAGTACGTGCATGTGGGATATTCCGGAGTACGGAATGTCAGGCAAACCATCCTCATCGGGATGCATGCCTACCGGGGTGCAGTTGATGATCAGTTTGTGTTTTTGAATCAGTTCAGCAGTCAGATCACCATATCCGATTTCGTTCTGTTTTTTTTCAGGATTTCGGGAAACGGAAAGTACATCCATACCTGCTTTTTGTAAAAAATACATGACGGTTTTGGCGCTTCCTCCGGTACCCAAAATTAAGGCCTGCGTCATGTACCACTCCAAATGGGGTTTCAGTGTTTCGGCTATTCCTTTTAAATCGGTATTGTAGCCAATGGTTTTTCCCGAGTCAATCCGAATGGTGTTGACGGATCCTATTGCTGATGCCAAGGAATCCAGCGAGTCTAAATAAGGAATTACGGATTCTTTGTAGGGAATGGTCACATTCAATCCCCTTATATCGCGATTTTGGTGGAGGAGTTCAGGAAATTGCCCGATTTCCGGGATTTCAAATAGCGAATAAACCGCGTCAGGGATGTTTTCTTTTTTGAATTTTTCGGCAAAATAGGCTGGAGAAAACGAATGGGAAAGGGGGTATCCGATCAGGCCGAATCGCCTCATAATCCTTTATTTTTTTGTTTTTGCGGCCAAGGTTTCCAGAGCGAAAACCAATCCCAATCCCACAAGGGTCAATGCCACCGCCACCAAAATCTGCGGATCTTGGCCCGTGATTTCGGAATACGTTGCCGGCATCACGCTTTTCTCGATAAAGGGAACCTGTTCCCCGTGGGAATTGATGCGGTATTCCAATACCTGTTTCCAGGGCCATACCTTGTTCAGTGAACCGAGCATGAATCCGGTGAGTACGGCCAACGTGGCGTTATGGTATCTTCTGAACATGAAGGAAACCACCCGGGCAAAGCTTAGGATTCCTAGCATACAGCCCATGGCAAACGTAAGGATAACGGCAATATTTACTTCTTTCAGTGCCTGCATGATGAAATGGTATTTCCCTAACAGCAGCAGAATAAAGCTTCCCGATATTCCCGGCAATATCATGGCACAGATGGCTATCACTCCGCTGAAAAAAATAAACGGCAGGTTTTCCGGTGTGGAGGATGGCGTAGCCACGGTAATGAAATATGCACCCGCGGTGGCCAAAATAAACAGGACGATGCTTTGAACATCAAAGGTTTTCATGGAATTGCCTACAAACCAGACCGAGGCCACGATGAGGCCGAAAAAGAACGACCAGACGGGAATGGGATAGTGCTCGAGCAGGTGGGTAATTACCCCCGCCAGGGTTAAAACGGAAAAGGCAATTCCGGACAGTAAAATCGCCATAAAAGGAGCATTGGCCATGTTCCAGGCTTCTTTGATTTTTCCACGCACCAAAATAAGTGCGGCACCGGGAATGGCTTTAATGCTGTCCAGCAGTTCTTCATAAATACCCGAAATGAAGGCGATGGTACCCCCGGAAACCCCGGGAACTACATCGGCTCCTCCCATACCCATTCCTTTCAGAAAAAGACTAAGGTAATCTTTAGGCGTTCTACTTTTTTCAGAGTACATCGATGTTGGAATCAATTTCGTTTTTCCAGGCCAAAATACCGCCTGTGAGGTTATACAAATTTTGAAATCCTTTTTCGGCAGTGAGGTATCGTACCACATTTCCTGAACGCCCGCCTGCTTTGCAGTGAATGACTACTTTTTTATCGGTGGGAATTTCATGCAGCCTATTCAGGATTTCTCCCATAGGAAGCGGTTTGCCTCCGATATTTCCTGTTTCAAATTCCAGTGGTTCCCTCACATCTATCAGCAGAAAGTCTTCTCTTTGGGCAAGTTTGGAATGCAGTTCCTTAACAGAAATTTCTTTCATTTTACTTACGCTTCTTCGTTTTCTTCGTATTCCGCTTCTTCGCCGTCTTCATTAATCTGCACGTATTTCTCTTTCAGTTCGGCAGGAAGGTGCTCAAAAAAAGTATCCCCGCGAAGTCCCAGACGTAAGGTTTCCAGGGAAGTGATTTCTTCCGGGGCTATATTCCCCAAATTCACGTCAAACCCCAACAATTTGATAAAATACACCTGTTGGGCCTTATTGGGTGCTTCCCAAAGAATATCCTCCTTGGGTATTTTATTGAGAATTTTATTAATCAGGGCCACGTGGGGTTTGCCTCCCGGCCTGTAAATACCCACGGTTCCGCTTTCCCGGGCCTCTGCAATCACCTTCCAGGCACCGGCATCCAATTCGGTTTCCATCATCTGTTTCCAGCGATTAGGTGCTATAAAGATTCCGGCTTCTTTGGAGCCTACTTCAGAAAAAACCTTGAAATTTTTGGATAATTCTTTGATTAAGCGCAACTTTTCTTCGGGTTTTAGCCGTATGGATCCGTCAGAAATTTCGGCGGTTTCCAATTTCAGTTTTTTCAGCAGCTTCATGTAATCCTTAAACATATCCCGAACAAGAAATGCCTCAAAAAAAGTACCGCCCAGATAGGGTTCTATTCCGTTGCTCTGATATAGTTTTATTTTCTCGGTCAACTGCGGAGTGACGAATGCCGTTCCAAATCCAAGTTTTACGAAGTCAATGACATTTCCTGCCGAATCGATGAGGTCTTGGGCCTGTCTCAGGCTGAGTCCCTTATCCATGACCATGGTAAGTCCTGAATGGCGTGGTTTTGAACCTCTTTCCGGTATAAACGGTAATTTGATTTGCATGGTTCGGTATTGAATTTTTTCCTGAAAACGGGTCAAATGTAAGCCTATTTTCCGGCTGTCCAAAGCCGCCAGCCTGCCGGCCTTACAAATCAGAGATTAATTACGGCCGGATGGAATACGAGTTCAGGAAAAATTTCCAGAAATAATGAAAGGCCATCCGGATTCTTTTCGTATGCCTCATGAAGAATTTCTCCTCCATACACGCCCTTACCACTGCAAAGGAGATAACCCGCCCAGCGGTAATAAAATTCGGCATCATCGGGATGGTGTTTCAGTCCATTGTAAATGATCTCTATTGCCTCCTCCATTTTTCCCGAAAGAAAAAAAGTGTCTGAATAGTTGATCCAATAATCCTTCCAGGGAACTTCAAATGCCTCAAGGAACGCATACACCTCAATGGCGTCATGATAGATACCGAGTTCTTTTTTGATATCGGCATAATATAGGATGGCTTCCAAATTACTGTCGTCATGCTTAAATGCCGACTCCAGATAACCAAGGGCTTCATGGCTTCGGCCCATTTGATCCAATACTACACCTATGCTCATGTAAGCGTCTGAGTAGGAAGGCTCTTTTTTGATGGCGAGTTTGTAGTAATGGAGTGCACTTTCAAACTGTTTCATCTGTTCATGACATTCGCCGAGTGAAAAATAAATCCCGGCCATATTTTCTCCCTTATGGAGCAGTTCTTTATACACGTCCAAGGCTTCTTCATACCGCTCCAGATCCATCAGGGTTTCCCCTTTGTGCAGGTAGGCTTCCAGGTAGTCCTCATTGGCCGTGATACTGAAATCGAAAGCTTCCAATGCTTTTTCGGTTTCTTTCAACTCAAGACATAACACGCCGAAATACGCCCAGGCAAGATGGTTGTAAGGATCTTTGTTGATTATCTTATCCAAAAACCGAAGGGCGCTCTCTTTTTCTTCGGTAGCGGA
>JBIJBG010000258.1:0-3139 GCA_044345355.1 Flavobacteriales bacterium | reverse complement strand
AAGTGTACAGGAATTGGTATCAACAGGAAAAATTTCTGCCGATGAAGGCAAGCAGATGGTTGATGATTTATTTGCAAAAAACGAGGAGCGCAAAGCCGAGTTTGAAAGCAAATACAAAGAGTTTTCCGAAAAACTCGGGTTGAATAAAAAGAAGAGCGAGGAAGAGGAGTTGGATTCGCTCCGTAAAAAAGTAGCTGATTTAGAGGCTAAATTGGCTAAGTCCAAAGCCGCCTCTGCGAAGTAGTTTTTTCTCTCATAGGCAAACGGAAAGAGGCCGGGCACCCCATGCTCCGGCCTTTTTCTATTTTAGTTATGTTGCCGGAAATAGGGTGGTTTTTTGAAAAAGCGATCTCCTTTTAAAGCTTCCATTGCTTTCTGACTAATGCCTCCCAGATTCCGTCACTTTCATAAATAATATATACCCGGAAAGCAATAGGGTAACCGCATTGGCCAGGATGATCGGTAATTCGCCCAGGAAAATCCCATACAGCAACCACATGACTATTCCTGAGACAAAGACTAAATACATAGCCAGCGAAATGCCATTCGTTTCACCGGTTTTGTAGATTTTAATCACCTGGGGAATAAAAGAAACGGTGGTAAGTGCGGCAGCCAGATAACCTGTCCATTCCGTTAATGAGTGGTTCATGTAGAAATGTTTTTTGTATGGAAATTGAAGATGAGTTGCAAAAAAAACGTACTTTTTTTAGAAAAGAGTTGAAAGTTTAAAAAAATAGTAACTTTGTGATTAAGTTTAAAACAAACACCATAATAAAATGAAAAAAATCTACGTTTTTGCCTTAGGTTTTATGACCTTCGGAGCGGCTAACGCCCAATTGGACACACTTATCTGGGAAGATTTCAATGGAGAAGAATGGACTCAGGGAGCTACTGAAAATGAGGTGATTACTCAAGTGGGTAACACCATTGTCTATGAGCTTTCTCCCGGCATTTCAGGGGACGACAAATGGTACAATGTGGACATGGATGGATTGACTCCAAACAACCCCAATCAGGGTAATGAGTGGTTCAGAGCATTGGCATTTGCCACTCAAGATTCTGTTGACGGTTTTGATGCCGTATTTGCTGCAACTTCTTGGTTTACCCCTTTTGCGGTGGCGGATAACTGGTTAATCACACCTTCCTTTTATTGCACGCAAAATTCCGTACTGACTTGGTTTTCGGCTTCTTTTCAAACACCTTTATTTTTGGACGGTTACAAAGTAAAGGTTTCCACAACAACTAATGATCCCACCGCCTTCACCAATACGGTATTTACGGCAAAGGAATTTGTTACCCGTAGTGCCGGTGACTCCTGCAACTTCGGAGTTTACACGTTTGCTCCTTCCGGACCGGGCTTCGTACACGGACAAGATGGTACTTACACTGAGCCTAATACTGACAACGATTGTACCAGACTCAGAGGCAGACTTCATCCTCATTCCGTAAACTTGTCTCAATACGCGGGCCAGCGAATTTACGTTGCCTTCCACCACGATACGGATGATGACAACCTGATTTCTGTAGACAATATATTAGTAACCGGTACTTTGGTAAATGATGCTTCAATTGAAGACAACAAAGCATTTACCTTCTCCGCTTATCCTAATCCTACGACCGATTTCATCAACCTGGGCTACCAAATCAACGGTGCTTCTGATGTATTCGTTCGCGTAATGGATAATTCAGGGCGTATCATCCGCAGCATGGATCTTACCGCTCAAGGCGGAAATAATTCTGTTTCTCTGGACGTAGCCGATATGGCTGCCGGTGTGTATACCGTATCTATCGAAACAAACAGCGGCAAAGCCGTGAAAAAATTCGTGAAGAAGTAATCGCTTCATCCATCTTTTCAAAAAGGTGTCCCCACAAGGACACCTTTTTTATTTTAAACCGGTTTTGATTTGATGATTGCCAAATCTAATTTTTCGGGTTTTGATGTTTAGGCCTTTTAATGCTCCCGGTGCCCGATTTTCGGAGCCAAAAAAAGTTATCTTTGCACACTAATCAGGCTCAGGCAATATGGCTCAGGTAGAAATCATCATGCCCAAAATGGGCGAAAGCGTTATGGAAGCCACCATTACCTCTTGGGTAAAGAAAGAAGGCGACAAAATAGAATTGGACGAAACCATCGTGGAAATTGCCACCGATAAGGTAGATTCCGAAGTTCCGTCCACTACGGAAGGAATTCTGATAAAACGCCTGTTTAATGAAGGCGACGTGGTAAAAATAGGCGAGCCTTTTGCCATCATTGAAACCGAAGGGGCATCCGTGGCTCCTTCTGCTCCTGCCGCCGCTGTTGCACAACCCAAAGCGGAAGTACAACCTACGGTTCCTGCCGAAGTGGTGGAATTTACCCGGGTGGCCGAAACTACAGAAACCGTTGCATCCAAAGAAGGCCGTTTCTATTCACCCTTGGTGAAAAGTATAGCCCAAAAAGAAGGCATTTCTCAGGCGGAACTGGATGCCCTGAGCGGTACCGGAAAAGACGGCCGCGTAACCAAAGACGATATTTTGGCCTACCTGCAGGGCGGCCGTAAAGCTACATCCGCTCCCGCAACTTCCACCACGCCAAAGCCCGGGCCCAAACCTTCGGCAGCGCCTCCAGAACGCGAAATATCCAGACCCGTCGTATCTGTAAGCGGAGGCGACGAGATTGTGGAAATGGACCGCATGCGCCGCCTCATAGCCGACCACATGGTGATGAGCAAACGCACGTCTCCTCACGTTACCTCTTTTGTGGAGGTGGATATGACCAACATCGTGAATTGGAGAAACCGCGTAAAAGGTGAATTTGAGCGCAAATACGGTGAAAAAATTACGTTTACGCCCATCATCATGGAAGCGGTGGCTCAGGCCATACGAGAGTTTCCCGGCGTGAACGCCTCTGTTGACGGCGACAAAGTAATTCTGCGGAAAAACATCAATTTGGGTATGGCCACGGCTCTGCCCAGCGGAAACCTGATTGTACCCGTAATCAAAAATGCGGATATGATGAATCTGGCGGGGCTAACCAAAAACGTAAACGACCTGGCCAACCGGGCCCGCACCAACAAACTGCAGCCCGACGAAATTCAGGGCGGTACTTACACCATCACCAACGTCGGGTCGTTTGGCAACGTAATGGGAACACCTATCA
>JBIJBG010000200.1:0-4114 GCA_044345355.1 Flavobacteriales bacterium | reverse complement strand
CCAGCTGTTTAGCGGTATGAATTTAAGGACCGGCACAATTGAGCAACACCCGGAACCCCTTCAATGCCTTATCTAATTCAACCGGATCATTCAACCCGAAGACAATACATTTCAAATCATATCGCTGAGCCAACTCTTCCGTTTTTTGCCTGTTCCTTCCGGCCAATACCGGTTTCATTCCCTGACGCAAAGATTCCTCAATAACCAACCCGGCTGTATATC
This sequence comes from Flavobacteriales bacterium, assembly GCA_044345355.1. Lineage (GTDB taxonomy): Bacteria > Bacteroidota > Bacteroidia > CAIKAF01 > CAIKAF01 > JAKRSD01. The sequence goes on along the minus strand of JBIJBG010000200.1, from coordinate 3,892 downwards.
CGTTGGCTCCGTATAGTAGATATTCCATACTCACAAACTAATTTTCCTCTCGAAAGGTAACCTAATTTATTATGCAAAGAGATTACATACGCTTTTTATCGGACCAAATTCGGTAAAAGCCAAACAGGGCAATGCCCACCCAAATGATATTGACAACCGTGGATGGGTAAGCCCCTTTTTCATAGGTATTGATAATCAAAAAAATACTGCCTGTCAGATTCAGCCCTTGAAAAAATACGGAATTCGGTTTCACTTTACCGGATGAAATGAGAAAATAAGCCACAACCACCATCACTCCGCCCAGCCAACCTAACGTATCAATCCAAAAAACACTCATTTCGATTATTATTTTTTTTTGATGTAAAAAAAAAGCGCGGCAAATAACCGCGCTTTTCATAAAAGAAATTATCCAACTACTTAATGAGTACTCTTTTTACCATACGTTTTTGACCGCAATCTACAGTAACCAAATATACTCCGGGAGCCGTGCGGCTCTCCAGCTCGACCTGATTAGTTCCTGCGGCGACGGCTATACGTTTCTGCATAACGGTGCGGCCGGTAAGGTCTTTCAAGGCCACAACAGCGAAAGTATTATCATCAGCCTCAAACTTCACCGTAAATCTTTCTGAAGCCGGATTGGGGAATACTGCCATTGAAGCTGACTCGGCATTTTCTGAGATGGAACCGCCCAGCAGGATATCTTCCTGCTTACGGGGAATAATTTGATAGCCATCGGTGAAAGGTGCCGCTGTAGTAGTGGCAAACTGACTTCCGATTCCGATTACATCAAACATAGTTGCAGGTGCGGCCATAGTAACGGCGGTGGTATTTGGCGCGATGCGCATGGTATATACCTGATTTCCGTCGGTAATCTGCACATTAAATCCGGTTGCACTGCCGGTCCACTGAGCGGCATCTACCAGGGTACAGTTGGCAATGCGCACCAGATCGCTCTCGGTAGACTCATTCAAAGCAGTAACAAATGAAGGCGCTTTGATGGATCCGGTACCTACGGGTATGATATTAGCCTCGGTTACATTCAGGAAATCCATTTGAGAAAGCCCCCTGAATACAGAAACGCGGCCTATAAGGCGTATGCTGTCTCCTTCATTGACCGTATATCCGAAGGTATTGGACGGAGAGAAAACGCCTATGCCGCCGGTACCGTCGCGCATGGTAAATTGTAAACCCGTAGAGCGTGTATTTACGCCGTAAACCGTGCCGCGCACTTCACATAATACGCCTAATGAATCGGGGCCGCCGTCAGTATTGGTACCGCGCACCTGGGCAATGGTGTACACCGGCAAACCGGGAACAACTACATCATCATCAGTAACGGTGAGTGTAAACAGAGAGTCCGCGCCCAACAGCATACCTGCGGATGGATTGCGCAGGGCAAACACAAATGTCTTGTTGCCGTCCTCCAGGCTGTTATCCGTAATGGTAACAGATACTGAGCCTGTGTTGGTACCTGCCGGGAAGTTTACCGTTTGGGTAGTGAAATTTCCTATGTCTGCGGCATTGCCGGATTTAAGGACTACCGAAGCAGAAAAGCCGGTTACGGGAGAAGTAGGATTATACACCAACGAGAGCGTTGCACTTCCAGATGCCTCAGAAACAGAGCCACTGGTGGGTGAGAATTTTACAAGCGTATCCAAAATGGCGCTGCAGGCATTCATGGTATGAGTTCCGAAATCGGAAAAATCATCTTGAGCAAGCACATTCCAATTATTTATGGCGATGGTGGAATCCCAAGAAATGGAACCTTCCTGAATTATCGCTTTTCTCACCAATGTTTTATTTTGGGTATTAAAGTCCACCCCATATACCCAGGAAGTACCGGGGTCAGTTCCAATAAGACCAATTACATCAATCAGCGTGGTGCCGTTATACAGGGCAATGGCATCATCACCGTTAAAATTGGCTACAAATCTGCCTTGTCCATTTGCCGGAGTAAGTGTATCCGCCAAACCCAATAATGTTGCATTGGAAGAAGGGTTAACCACGGTGTAGGTGCCCCCGGCCGGGATAATACCCGCCAACGGCAAAACATAATCGGGACCTACCGAAGTATTTCCATTAAAAAAGTTACGTAGCTCATATCCGGCGAGATTTATCGAGCCTGCCGTAGGATTATAAATTTCGATGGCTTTATTGTTGGACGACCCCTCGATATATTCCGATAAAAACAAATCGGAACAGGGTTGTGCAAAAATTGCCACAGAGGAGGCCAAACAGGCCATTGTGTAAACGATTCTTCTCATATCTATTCTTGCTTTATTTGGTAATCACTATTTTTTGAGTTTTTGAAAAATCATATCCCTTGATTTGAAGGCTGTATATACCCGCAGGTATCAAACTGACGTCAATAATCGAACCTATATCGCCTGATTTGGCAGAATAGACTAGTCGACCATTCATGTCGAAAATAGAATAAACAGCCTCTTCTCCGAACATACCACTTATAGTTAATTGATTGTTTGCCGGATTGGGAAAAACAGAAAAAGAGGGCCCAGCAAAATTTTCCTCATCAGAGTCTAATGTGATGGCACAGCCTGAATTCAGTGTAAGTGTGTTAAAATTGATGCAATCTACCCATTCCGGAAAATCAATGAACGGATTTCGGTTATTCTGCACAGAATAGATGTACTCATGGCGGGTAATTTCAAACGGATCGGGCGGATCCTGGATATGCCATGTCTTCAGTAAATCCTGATTTTGCTGCGGGCCCAGCGTGGGCATGGAAGGATAAGCCCAGGTGCCGCCGTTTCCGTTATAGCAGACCATCATGTAAAATTGGGCGCGCGCCACATCCCCCTTAATTCCATCCCGGGGTTCATATACCGTAATGCCCTGGCTGTTGGTTCCCAACTTCCCCTGAAGATACTGATAACTCGCATTCTGTACGATTCCGTAGGGATAGTTGGACCGCTTGCTGTTGGCATTTGCGTGATTCACGGGCAATAAATTGTGGTAATCGGCCCTGTCCTGATCGGCGGTAGTTCCGCCTACGGTGAGCATCCAACTTTGGGGCAGCATGTGTTCCCGGCTGTAATCGCCGGCAGATGAGCCCCAAAACAGGGGTGGATTATACACTTTGGCTTCCCCTGTATACTGGCAATTTACAACCTCCATTCCGCCCACCGTATCCCGTATATACACATTCCGCATGACATAATTCAGAAAACCGGGCGTGTAAGTCTGAAAGACTCTTCCCAAATTCAACCGATTTTTTAAATCAGCCAGAAACGTGGGTGAACCGCCTCCCAAACCGGAATAATACGTTCCATAACCGCCACCGGGAACGGAAATACTGCCCACGAGCGGACTTGATTGCAGATAATCAATGCCCGAACCGGAATCATTGTAAGCAAAAACGGCGAAATGATAGGTACGGCCCGCAAGTACTTCCCTCACGGAAAAAGAGGGTAAATTATCGGCCAAAAAAACCTTTACACCCTGAGAAAGCCCTTGGCCTTTCTGATATTCTACACCATCCTGCGGTACAAAGGTTACCGGACCAACTGAACTGCGTAAAACCAAAAATCCGTCAGCCAAAGATGGGGTAAAAGAAAGATTGAATCCGAAGGGCTTAACATTGGAAAAAGACAGATTGGTAGGCTGGCTTTGCGGCTCCTGTGCTGAAAGAAATACCGAAAAAAAATGAGTAAAAAATAGCAAAGACCAGAACTTCATCATCAGTGTTTTTCTCGGTAAAGGTACACCAAAACCGGAAAGTGATCACTATAACCTCCCTGGTATTCATTTCCTACGTAGGTTCGAAGAGGATACCCCTTAAAATTCCCTGTCTTTTGGGTAAGAAAAGGCCGGTTAAATACCTCGGCCGAATTAAAAAACCAACCCGAACGGTCAAACACCCAGGAGGGGGTGA
>JBIJBG010000184.1:0-4612 GCA_044345355.1 Flavobacteriales bacterium | reverse complement strand
GCCGTTCTGATGAGAAAGCAATTTGTTTGCCGCAAAATCAACATGACTACATTCTCCTTCAAAATTTAATGTTTTCAACTCTTTTCCGCTCTTGGCATCCCAAAGAATTGCTTTTTGCTCCGAGGCCGTCAGTATGTAATTTCCATCGGGCGAAAATTGGACGAAATAAACCTGGGCAAGATGCCCGCTGAAAGTATAGAGTAATTTGCCGTTGTCTGAATTCCAAAGCGCACAGGTTGAATCTGTGGAAGTCGTAAGTATCCTATTTCCCGAAGGGCTGAATAAAACATCTGAAATTACTTTAGGGTGTCCCTCAAAACTAAACAATAGTTTTCCGTTTTCCGTATCCCAAATTTTAGCGGTACCATCCCCTGAGGCAGTCACTATTTTTTTATTATCCGGGCTGAATAGGGCTTCAGTTATCTCTGAGTTATGAGCCTTTATGGCGTTCAAAGCTTTTCCATTTTGGGCATTCCAAAGTTTTAGGGAGCCATCTTCTCCTGCGGTCACTATCATTCTGCCGTCGCTGCTGATATTAGCATCTCTGATTTTCTCGTCTTGTTTTTTCAACGTGTGAAGTACTTTTCCCGTCCGCGTACTCCAAATGCCCACGTTAAAATCATCAAAAAGGGCGAGTATCATTTCGCCGTCCGGGCTGAATGATGCGGGGCCTACCGGCTCCAATTTCCCTTCTAAGGTTATTAGTTGTGTTCCATTTTCCGCGTCCCATAATCTGCCTTTTCCATCATAGGAAACGGTGAAGACGGTTTTCTCATCCGGGCTGAATGCGGAATGGACACAGGCCGTATTTCCTTTGAGCGCGTGACGCATTTTCCCGCTGTTTATATCCCACAATCGGGTGGTATTATCCCAGGAGCTTGCGAGAATATACTTTGAATCGAGACTCACATGAACAGCGTTAATGGATTCAACGTGACCATCATAATCAAGAATTTTGATTCCGCCGGCAACATCCCATAACTTGGCAGTCTGGTCTCTTGAAGCCGTAAGTATTTTTTTGCCGTCAGGACTGAACAGGCCTGTATTAATTCTCGATTGGTGGCCATTTAAAGAATAAATCAACCTGCCTGAAAAAGCATCCCACAACTTGGCCGTTCTGTCGTCGGAAACGGTGAGAATCTTTTTTCCGTCGGGGCTGAAGGAGGCAAAACGGACATTATCGGTATGGCCATTTAAATTAACTACTGTTTTGCCCGTGGAAACATCACATACTTTGACTGTTTTATCGTAGGATATGGTCAGCATCATTTTGCCGTCAGGGCTGAATATAGCGGAACTGACTTCTGCTTTGTGTTCATTCAGCGTATGTATTTGTGTACCATCGGCGGCATCCCATAAAACGGCCGTACTGTCCCAGGATGCAGTGAGTATGAATTTTTCATCAGGACTAAAAACGGCAGATTTGACTTTTGAACCATGGCCTTTATAATTGCGCAGCAAATCGCCATTTTTTGTATTCCAAAGTTTTACCGTTTTATCGTCTGATGCAGTCAGTATCCTGCTTCCATCGGCGCTAAATATTGCCGTGTTTACATCCGATTTATGTCCTCCCAAAGTCAATAGCAATTCGCCGCCGTGCGCATCCCAAAGTTTGGCGGTATTATCCTGCGAAGCAGTGAGTATCTTTTTACTGTCAGGGCTGAATACGGCAGAGCGAACTGCATCGGAATGTCCTTTCAAATTGAACACGATTTTACCGCTGAATACATCCCAAAGCTTGGCTGTATAATCATCGGAGGCAGTGAGTATTTTTTTGCCGTCCATACTGAAACAAACACTTCGAACACCGCCTGAGTGTCCTGTCAGATTATAAATCAATTTTCCGCTTATCGTCTCCCAAAGTTTAACGGTATGGTCGGATGAAGCGGTACATACCCATTTTCCGTCAGGGCTGAATACGGCAGAGTTTACAAAATCAGTATGTCCGACGGGAAGCATCAGTCTTGGAACAACCTGTCCTTTAGAATGAAGGCAACCAAGAACCAAGGCAAAACTTAAAATGACTTTAGTTTTAATCACTATTTTTAAAATAAGGTATCTGCATGCGACATAAAACGCCAAAATCTCTAAATGCCAAATGCTTGGGGATAATAAGAAATCTGATAGACTCCCTTTGAAAAAGTCAACCATATTTGTCATTCAGGTTTCACCAACCCATGTCTCGCTTTAAACAAGGCCAGCATATTCAAATATCCTTTATTTTCTGTTGATTCGTAGAGAAATAAATACCCATTTTCTGCTTCGCGAATCAAACCTTCCCGTTCAAATGACACACACATGGCCAAAATGCTTTCTTCAAAACTCAGCCCTGCGGGTATCGATTTAAGCAGATCTCTTTTTACCAGTTCAGAACGGTTAGCCGGTTTGAAATAAAAGGAATACCGTGCGCAGTTGGGTTGGTTTACCGGGTTTACCACCCAGCAGAATGCGGAGTCCCTTTTTAAGTAAGTATTTTCGGATGCATTCAGGGTAAACACGGTATCACTTACAATCTTCCGGAAAAAGGTTTGCTCGTTGTTCTGGTCAAAACGGGCATCCGTAATGCGCAATTCATATTGTGTGGCTCCCGGCTGCCGGTTCCAGACAAAATGAATCAGCGTATCATGCAGGGTTTCATCCAACGCGGGAAACAGCATAAGCGGAGGAACACATCCCGAGCGGTAAACGCCCCCCTTCTGTTTCATGTGCTTATCGGCATATTTTTTAATGTCCTCATGGGGATGTAAAAATTCATTGGCGATGAACTGCAGGGCACCTGCGGTGAAATCGGTATTGTTTCTGTCCGTAAAAAGGCGGAGCAAATCTTCTGCGCGATACGTGCCGGCATCTTTGACTACCAAAAAATTATTTATCCGATCCCTCAGAATAAGCTCGGAACGTGCCGCCAGCGTAAATTGCGAGGAAGCGGTTACGGGTGCGTTAAAATACACCGGCTTCGCTTCTGCTTTTCCTGTACTATGCCTTACATCACCCGAAAAATAATACACGGAAACCTGAGCCGGCAAATTAAGGCCCAGACAAGAGGCTGTTATAAAAAAGAAAAAGAAACGAATCATGACAAATAAGGGCTTAGTGATGTCCTTGATTGAAATACGTATCATATCCGAATTTCTGATGCATCCAACGCACAAGACCGTCGTAGAAATAGAGCATATCTACCGAGAGGGCGACAGCTACCAGCAGGTAAGCAGGCTCGGCTTTCCAATGTAGAAAATGATAGGCAAAAAGTGATGCAATTACAATCACCCCGAAGGAAAGCAGCTGGGCCACCTTGGCTACCAGATGAAACCAGACGTGTTTTTTTACATAGAAATAAAGAAAAAGGTACATGTGCAGTAACGTAATCAAAAAAGAGATAAGCAAAACGGACCACTGCGGAAGGTGATTGATGTAGTCGCCATTCAGAATCATGCTGAGAATTTGGGCATGGATTTCCACCCCGTACATGTCCGGAACGGAGTGGCCTCCGAAACTGGAGTTTAGCGGGGTAAGATGGAGGTCTTCCAATGTCAGCTGTCCGAGTCGGTCGCCCATGTATCCGATCAGCACGATTTTGTCCTTTAGCACGGTGAGGGCCGGATTATCAGGCCGGATTTCATCATGGTCAAATTGGATAAAATGTTGGCGGCGGTAATGAATCACTTCTGCCTGATTTTGTCGTTCATTTAATCGGGAAAATGCAGCCGGGTCAACTATTTCGGCAAGAGAAGCCGTAAATGACTTTTGTTCTTCGGGAAGTCCTTTTTTAAAATAGGGAGAAAAATACCGGATGACTTTGTTTTCCTGAGCCAGAAAATTACCGAATGCGGATTTGCTTTCCACTTCGAAATAGGGATGTGATGAAATAATGTCAGCATGCTCCGCTTTCCCGTATTCGATATTTTCGGTTACCACCAGACGGTCAAAGCCGGCCAGACTTTTCTTCAGCAGGGAATCTTCACGTGGGTTTTTCCGTTCGGCAAACGTTACATCCAACCCGACTGCCTTGGGTTGGAAAGAGTATAGGGTATTGAGCTGTTCCGCAATTTCGGCCCGGCTGTTCGCTCCTATATTTACCAGCACGATATCCGTGTTGACATCGGAAGCAGAATGCTGTTGCAATTTGGAATAATACAGATCGGTAAATTGAAAGTCCTCAATTGCCCTGGATATGGGGTCAAGGTAATGCGTATTGAAGAAAATGAGTTTAAGCAGGAAAAGCCCCGCAAAGGTGAACACCGTGGCCAAAAATACATCCCTGTGAAATGCAGAGTTAAAGCGTTTACGTTTGTGATTATCCATAACTGAATAAAAGTGAAATCAATATGATAAACAAATGTAAATTATCGAACTGAATGTAGCCATACACAAAAAAAATAGCGGAAAAGAATTTCTTCTTTTCCGCCATATATCAATAGGCTGATAAATTAATTAAGCTTGATGGTCCATGTGGTTCCGTCGCAATTGCTGTAGGAGTTTTTCCACCAATAGGTGCCGTCGGCCGATTGCACATACCACTTGGTAAATCCGCCAGCCACACACAATCCGTCATAATCCCATGGAGAGATACGACCGCGGTAAACATCGTCTACCCAAACATCCAGATAATAAC
>JBIJBG010000081.1:0-8072 GCA_044345355.1 Flavobacteriales bacterium | reverse complement strand
CCTCTAGACTTGTCTGGTTGTTGCGCGGGAGCAGAGAAGTCGGGCAATTTTACTGCGGAAGGTTTAGCCCCTTTCTCAGGCAATACCTCGATTGATTTTCTTTGCGCAAAGGCTTCCGTAACAAAAGCGGTAGAAAGAACAACCGCTAAGAGCATTAAGACTTTTTTCATGTTCAAAATAGATTTAAAAAATTAACTTCTCAAATATACATTTTTTTATGTATTCGGAACATTTCCCGAAAATTTCTAAAAAGATTGCCGAGGAAAGATCAGTCCAATCCAATCTGCCATTTTAAGGATTCAGCGGAACAATGGTGTAAGTGAGCGAATAAATGGCCAAATCTTCCAATTCCAGCGGATCGTCCTGTGGCGATCTTGAGCCGACATCTGACTTAAAACTGCGGCCGAATAATTTCTCTACCGAAGTTCCCGCTCCCCGTTGTCCGCCTATTCCTTCGGAGGCATAGATGGATTTTAGGTCGAGTTGTTTTTTTGTGATCACTATTTTCAGTATATCGTTCCCGTAGGGCTTTCCTATCCGAAACCGCGTAGCCAGATGTTCCGCGGTGGAAAATCCCCTCACGAAACAGTCGGACGGAGCCATGGATTTGGTGGGGAAAAGCACATTCACCTTATTGTAAGGCTCTATATCCAATATGGAGTAATATACCTGATAACTGGAATTATTGACCAATTTAAACCGCACATAGGTACCTTCGGGAATCACATAATTTCCGGCGGCATCCATGATTTCTGAGGGATGGCCTTCCGAAAAATGGGCTATGTTTTTCGGGTCGCCGCCTTCTCTTAATATCAGGGGCACGATGACCACTTCGGCTTTTAATTCCGGATGCGGAACATCGAGTGAACGTAATAATCGGGCCTGTGAAAAATTTTGCAGTTGTTTGGTCAGGGCATTCAGATTATCTGCCGTGGGCGAATACTTTTCTCCTTTCAGGATATCTGCATATAACTCAACCGAATAATTTTCCACGGGAGTAAGCCGAATTTTATCTCTTTCCGTTCCAAGGCCTGCCTCCAATAGTAATTCGGCTTTTTCCGGATCGGTTACCTGCTCCACAAAAGGATATTCGTTCAAATGTCCGGTAATCGCCTCTTGAGTTGCTCTGCTGCCTGTTTTTATAAACAATTTAACCCGTGATTCTTTTACGTTTCTTTCTTTTACGATGCACCAGGAGTTCGTGGCGTTTAGTTTATCCAATCCACCTTCTGAAAGTGTCACCAGTGATTCGGCATAGCCGGCCTCACTTACTTTACCCACAGCCAGAGGTTTTACGGAGGCCACATCACGCGTGTCTGGCGGGTAAAAAGCCACGATGGATCCCGGCGTCAGATTTTGCAGAATGCCGGCATTCACTTTTACCTGTTTGGTATCTATCCATTCTTTTACGGTGATGTATTCCGTTTTGGGCAGTAGGTCTCCGCCAAAAATAACCTGATCTGCCGCACCCTCCAGCTGAGGTGTTTGGTATGGAACTATGGAGGCCATCTGGTTTTTTACCATATCAAATAAAGCACGGTAACTCACTTTTTCATTTGCTTCCGTAAGGACTTTACCGAGGGCAAAACTCAGCGAACCCATGCCTTTCCCGTCTACCGAGTGTTCCTTATTACTTTCGTGGGCCGAACTTCCGAAAAATGAAATCATGGGGGCAAGCGCAGCGTTTTTTGCATTTTCACCAAAGCCAAAATCGTCCTTCACAGTTGCCAATGTAGGACCATTCCAATCCTTGGGTACATTAGGTTCCGGGGATCCCCGCGTAATTCCTCCCCGGGTGGCCGTTCCTGAATGGCAGGCATCTATCGATACCATGAGATTTCCTTTTGGTCCCAAAATCGTTCTTAACTCGGTAAGCAGTTCGCCTAAATCGTCATCGCGCAAATGAAGGGAACCGTCATACTCAACAGGCCTTCCGGTGGTGGGTGATTTTATGTAAAAGTTGAGAGGTGCATTGTAAGGAACCAATGCCTCATCCAATCCATCGGCCTCATCTCCGTCATCGTCCAAAATTTGTTGTCCGTGCCCGGAGAAATGGAAAAACACCACATCACCGGGTTTTACTTTTTCAATCAGGTTTTTGCGGAAGGCATCTACAATGGCCTGCCTATCCAATGCTCCGTCCACGTAGGAGCGGATATTCTTGTCGGCAAATCCCCGGGAAAGCAAAGCCGCGCGAAGTATGGGCTCATCATTGGCGGAATTCAGGGAATTCCAGCCGGTGGAGCGTTCATAGGCTCCGATGGCAATGATTAAGGCATGTTTTTCAGCATGGATATCTGAAAAAAATAAAAAGGGAAGAAGTAAAAGAGTGAGTCGTTTCATGGAAACGAATATAAGGATTAATTAGGATGAAGTCGTTTAAGCGATTCCTTGACGGCCTATTCTGCTGTTTATCCGATTTTCCCTTTATCCTTGTTCCTCTCCATGGTTTTCCCAAATCTATTCCATAATCATTTTTAGGGTTTTTGTTCCTTGAGGGGTTTGAACCGTGACAAAACCCATTCCCTGAAAATCAGCATTTACGATGACGTCTTCTCCTTCCTGCACAAAGGGTAGATTTCGGCCCTGCATGTCTTGAATGTTGATAACGACATGTGCTGCATTTGCCAGACGGAAGTGCTGTTTAAACGGATTAGGATACAGGCTGAGTTCAAAGGCTGAATTCTCGGCCACCTCAAATACATCCCAAATGACCAGGTTTTCCAGAACGGTTGAACAGGCGTTTGAGTCGGTCACGGTTACCGAATAAGTGCCCGCGGGTGCTCCTGATAAGTCTTCCGCGTCAGAACCGTCAGACCATTCAAACGTATATGGCGCTATTCCGCCGCTCACCGAGATGTCAATGCTGCCGTTGTTGCCTCCGTTTGATGGATTGATGGCTTCCACAGAAGCAGTCGGCGGCTGGGGAGAAAAAATCGAAAAGGGGAAGGTAAGTTCACAGCCGTTATTATCCACCACATGGTAGGTGTAATTTCCCGGACAGAGGGAAGAAAAGCCGTTCACGGTTTCCCCCGTTCCATTATTCACCAGAGAATCGGTGAACGTTCCGTTGGAGCTGACCGTGGGAATAAAAATTCCGGAGCATGTGTCCGTACAGGTCGGCTGGGTTAATACGGAAGTCATGCTCAATCCGCTGGCGTTGGTAAAATTGGCCGATTGCTGCACCTGGCATCCGTTGGCATCCGTAACCGTAAACGTCTGGGTTCCGGGAGCGGATATGAAAAAATTTCCCGTACCGGTTAATGCGCCGGTTCCCCCCGATGCGTTCACCGTAACAGCCGCTCCTATGCCGACGCAGGGTATGATTCCGTTGGTGATTATATTCATGGTCAGTTGTTGGGGCTGAACAATCTGTATGGTCTTTGTTTTTGAACAGCCGTTTTGATCTGTCACCATGTAAGAAGAAGTTCCTGCGGACGCCGTAAAGGTTCCCGTGCCGCTGAGCGTGCCCGTTCCTCCCGTGGCGGAAACGGTAACCTGGGTACTTCCTCCGAAACAGAGAATGGGGGAGAAGGTAGTATTGATACTGATGGAGTCCGGCTGTAAGATGGTGAATGAGGCCGAGGCGGTTGAAGAAGCAGCATCCGTAACGGTCACGGTGTAAGGTCCGGGAGCCAGTCCGTTTCTGTCTTCCAAATTGCTGCCGTCCGACCACGAATAGGTGTATCCTCCGGCACCTCCGGTAGCCGTGATGTTTATCGCTCCATTGTTCAGGCCATAACAGGTGGTGTTGATTCCTACTCCGCTTACGCTAAACGGAACCGCTTCTGAAATCATCAGGGTGAAGGAGCCTGCATTGTCTCCGCTCATGCTTAAATTGTTATTGGCACATACCCCGGATGCATAAAAATCCACATTGCCTGTTCCAGCCGCTGGGGCAGTCCACCGGAAGGTAAACAGATTGTTGGTGGATGATGCATTATGTTCCACGTAAGTTCTACCATTGGCCGTAATTTGCTGTACGTTGGTTCCCAGGTTGGAATAAACGCCAAGGGGCTGATTACCCACAGAACGCAAAGCGGTCATCTGAAAGCCGAAACGCGGGGGAGTGCCCCCTAAATTATTAAATACGGTTACCCGCATGTCATAAGTAGTGCCCGGTGTGTAGGCAGTAACGGGAGTAGTGGTTCCCTGCTGAAAAATTTGAATCAGCGGTGTGGGGGTACCATAGACTCCGTTGGTGTGGCATTGTAAGCAGTTGAATTCACCCGGAGCATTCGTGTATCCCTGATTCAGAAACTCCGCAGGACCACCTGAACGGCCGACCAATAAAATGACGAGGGCCATTACAAAAAACAAAGAAACAATTACCTTTTTCATGAGGAATAAAATTAAAATGTAGATAAATGGGTTATTTTTTCTTGTAAAATATGCATGGAATGACCTGGATAAAAATATTCAGTGAAATAGTGTTTTCTTGATTTTATGGGCATTGCCTGTTGTATTATTTCCCAAAAATAGAATTTGTTATTGAAAACAAAAATTTTGAACGAAATAAAATAAAATATAAGGCTTTTTTTATATTAATTGTAACACGTATATGTTATTTTTTAGTAGTTAACAGAAAAAAATGAATCCAAAGTCGTGAATTGGAAATGAGGAACTTTAAAATCCGGAAGCCGGTTTATGATCGTAAAACTATGTTTCTTTTAACTTCCCTGGCCTTTCCGTCTCCATAATTTATTTACCTTCGCCACTCGAAAAAACAGCCTTTTATGGGACGCGCATTTGAGTTTCGCAAAGAAAGAAAGTTTAAACGTTGGGCCAAAATGGCCAAGGTGTTTACCCGCATCGGTAAGGAGATTGCCATTTCCGTAAAGGAAAGCGGCCCCAATCCCGAAACCAATCCGCGCCTGCGCATGGCCATGCAAAATGCCAAGACGGCCAACATGCCTAAAGATAACGTGGAGCGGGCCATTAAAAAAGCTTCGGGGAAAGACCAAGAGGATTATAAAGAAATGAGTTATGACGGGTATGCTCCCCACGGAATAGCCCTTGTAATAGAAACACTTACCGACAATCCCACGCGTACCGTTGCCAATATCCGAAGCTATTTCAACAAATGTGGCGGAAACCTGGGAACTTCAGGGTCTCTGGATTTTCTTTTTGACCGCAAAAGCGTGTTTAAAATTGCGGACAACGGGGCCGATCTGGAAGAACTGGAATTGGAGTTGATTGATTTCGGCGTGGATGAGCTGTTCAGAGAGGAAGACGAGGACGGTTCCTCCACCATCATGATGTACGGGGGCTTCGCCGATTTCAATAAAATCCGCGAATATCTGGAAAGTCAAAAAATGGAAATTAAAGAAAGCGGGTTTGAACGCCTGCCGCATGAATACAAAACGCTCAGCGAAGAGCAGAAAGCGGATGTGGAAAAACTCATCGAAAAACTGGAAGAAGATGAGGATGTTTCCCACGTATTTCATAACATGGCATAGAAAGGAATTTTTCATTGGCATCAAACTTTGTTGATTATGTAAAAATCATGTTCCGTTCGGGAAAGGGTGGAGGCGGTGCCGTATCCTTCCGAAGGGAAAAATACATACCCAAAGGAGGTCCCGACGGGGGAGACGGAGGTCGCGGAGGGCATATCATCTTAAAGGGGAATGCCCAGTTATGGACCCTGCTCCATCTGAAATACCGGAAACACATTTATGCCTCAAGCGGAGAGAACGGCTCCGGGGCCCGCTGCCACGGTTCCGACGGCGAGGATGTGATTGTGGAAGTGCCGTTGGGTACGGTAGCCCGTGATCCGGAAACGGGAGAAACCTTATTTGAAATTACGGCCGAAGGCGAAGAACGTATTTTAATGCCCGGCGGCCGCGGAGGAAAAGGCAACGAGCATTTTAAAACGGCCACGCATCAGGCACCGCGCTATGCACAACCCGGAGAAGAGGGGATAGAAGGCTGGCGGATTTTGGAATTAAAAGTACTTGCCGACGTAGGCTTGGTAGGCTTTCCCAATGCCGGAAAATCAACGCTGCTTTCGGTGGTTTCTGCCGCAAAACCCGAAATTGCCAATTATCCCTTCACTACGCTTACGCCCCAACTCGGCATTGTTTCTTACCGCGATCATCGTTCGTTTATTATGGCGGATATTCCCGGAATTATTGAAGGTGCCGCGGAAGGTAAAGGGCTCGGTTTGCGTTTTCTGCGCCATATTGAACGGAATTCCCTGCTGCTGTTTCTCATTCCCGCCGATGCGGAAGATTACCGCAAGCAGTACGATATTCTGCTGAATGAATTGAATAAATACAATCCGGGACTCATGCAGAAGGACAGGCTGTTGGCCATTTCCAAGAGTGACCTGTTGGACGATGAATTGAAAGACGCCCTGCGGAAGGAATATCCCGAGTTGGATCTGAATTTCTTCAGCAGCCATACGGGCGATGGGATTGACCGCCTGAAAGACCGCATCTGGCAAAACCTGAACCGCTCATGACGGGGCTTGACCGGCAGCTTTTTCTTTTTTTAAACGGACTGCATCATCCCGTAACCGATGCGTTTTGGTTAGCCATGTCGGATAAATGGATTTGGTTGTTTTATGTGCTTCCGGCTGTTTATTTTATGGTAAGGCGCTTCGGCAAAAAGAGTGTTCTTCCCCTGTTATTCATTCCCGTTTTGTTTTTATTTGCCGATCAGGGAAGCAATTTGGCCAAGGCTTTCTTTGCGAGACCCAGGCCCTGCAGGGCGGAAGATTTAACCGGGTTGGTTCATTTCATTGCGCCGGGCTGTTCTTTGTATGGTTTTTGGAGTGCCCATGCGGCCAATGCCTTTGCGCAGGTATCTTTCGTTTTCTTTTTGGCTCCCGCAGGGCGGGGAAAAACGGCCCGTATTTTTCATGGGTTTTTATTCGTCTGGGCGGTTTCGGTGGCCCTGAGCCGGGTGATGGTGGGTGTCCATTATCCGGGTGATATTCTGGCGGGTGCTGTTTACGGCAGCTTGTGCGGCTGGGTGCTGTATCAGGTGTTTAAGAGGGTTAATGCCTACTTTTAGCGGTAAGCTTTTTTAGGACACATGTGGAGGTGCCTTGCGATGGAGTTTGGTTGCTTAAAACGGCTTGCGTGTAGGCGAAGCTTAGCCCGGCACCGCCAATGTTTTGCGGGTTGGTATAGAGGCGGATTTTCAGCACAAAACTTCAATTGAAAAACTGAACTTCCATTAACCACAAATCTGTCTTTATAGCACAAAACCCCGCCTTTTGGGTAGGTGCTGTTATAGGCTGTGTTTCTTTTCTGTCCGTCCATTACTTTGTCTTTGTTGTCGGTCTGTGAAACACTGGAAAGTTAACTGAATTTGCAATAAAGCAAAGTTCGTTAGCCTTTTTATGAAGTTCATTGGCTTTGTCTAGCATTGTCTGTTCGGTGACTGTTACTATTGGATTTAAAGTTACTTCCGTAAAATGTCCGCCGCCATTTTCCGTTTCTTTCATTATTCCTGTTGCATCGTCAATATAGTCGGTTACAACTACACCCGCCTGTGAACATAAATGCAAATACCAAAGCATATGACAAGCAGAAAGTGAAGATATCAATAAGTCTTCTGGATTATGCTTTGTTTTGTCGCCACGAAAAGCTGGGTCTGAAGAGCCTAAAATATTATTTTTGTTGTCAATACTAATTATATGTTCTCTATTATAGTCTTGGTAATTGCTTGTTCCTGAACCTTTATTACCTGTCCATTTAATTGTGGTTTTAAAGTGATGAGTTTTCCCTGTCGCCATATCTTTTTTGTGAAACTTTATTTGGTCTTGACCTAACATTGCCTATAACGTTTTCGGGCTTGGCGAAGTTGGCGATTTTAACCACAAAACTTCAAACGAAGCACCAAATTCAAATTTAGTAAAATCTGTCATACGAAGCACTGAACCGCCAATTTTGCCAAACCCGTGTTAGCCACTGCCTCACTTATCAAGTGACATTAATTTTTATTCGTAAGAAATTTCAATGCTTCTTGTATCCAATCTTGTTTATAAGTGAGGTAAATATTTGGTTTAATGCCAATACCATCAATGCCTTCTCCGATGTCTATTCTGCGACTTCGAGTGGTAG
>JBIJBG010000002.1:0-42843 GCA_044345355.1 Flavobacteriales bacterium | reverse complement strand
CTGGCAAGCAGCGGGCCAATTGCCATAAAAGGGGGCCAATTCGGTGGAACCACCAATGGATATTTATATATTACAAACGAACTGTTCCTGGGCTCCAAGGCATCCTCAACTGTGACGAGCAGCAGCAGCAACATCACTGTTCAATTTGATCGTTTTGCCTTTAATGGCTACACTCCAAAATTTGCTACCACAGGCGCAGTGGTTATTGAATCGAATGGAACAAGCTTTGGAGATGCTGTGTACACAAGTACATTTGCCTTCAATCAGAATTCACAGACGATGAGTTCGTTTAGATTTGGAAAAACAGGGAATACCGCTGATATATATCTTAACTCTGCCTTCACGGTCGCAGGACCAATCAGCGCCTACGGTTGGAATGTCGATGTAACCGGTAACCTTACCTCATCAGCCAACGGAGATATATTCATAAAGGGTATAAGTGGTTGGAATGATATAGAAATGACTTCGACCATTGCAAAAACAGCAGGAACCGGAACGCTAACTTTACAATCTAACGGTAGAATATACTTTACTGGACCAATAACAGCGAGTGGGGCCGGAGTGTTAAATGTTATTCTTTGGTCTGACTACGATGGTGACAACGGCGATGGAGGTGCGGGTTTTGCAGGAGCAGTTACAACCAATGGTGGACACGTTTGGATGGGTGGTTCAAATTCTAACGGAGGAAGTTATACTTGGAACGGGCTTACCGTGGGTGACGGACCCTCTGTAGGTGGGTCTAATGCCAATGCATTTGATTTCTTCAATAACGTGACAACGGGTGGTGGAGATTTCTTCGCTTGGGCGGGAACCGGTAACGGAGGAACGAATGGGATTGCTTCAAACGGTTCTTGGACTATTAATGCAGGGTCTGGGGATATTACATTGGTATCTTCGGTAACATCAGGAACCATTGGTTTAACAACTACTGGACTGATTTCTTTGCTTCCTAATGGTGGAAGTTATGCAAGTGCCTTGACTATTGGTGGGACACTAACCTCGGGTAACTTTACCTTCAATATAGGTCATTACAATGGAATTAAAATTAATAGTATTGCAAATGTAGGCGGTTTAAAAGTAGGAAAATATGAAGAAATGTTTTCTGCATCAACACCTATCTTACTTGGAAATACATCGAATATAACTGTAGGCTCAGCATTTGAAATTGGAGGTGCATTGAGTTTTTACGGAGGAACTATTGCATTAAATGCAAACATTACAACTACAAATGCATCCACAGGAGACATTGCATTGAACGGTACTACACTATCAGGAACGGGCAATATAGCCATTGCATCCAACCGCACTGCCACCCTGAATTTTTCATCAACTTCTACTTATGACGGAATCATCAGCGGAACGGGAAGTAATTTGACGAAGACAGGTGCCGGTTTATTAACCTTAACCAAAGACCATACCTACACCGGTGCAACCACCATCTCGGCGGGTGATCTTCAGGTAGGAACGGGCGGATCAGTGAGTCAGGCTTCCAGCGGTACCATTTCCAACACTTCCGGGGTTGCGGTAGCCAGTGGTTGTAAACTGATATTAACGCCAAACGAAAACATCGTCTTTGCTGCGCCTGTTTCAGGTGCGGGAGGTGTTGAAATCAAAGGGGCTTCGGGTTCATATTACAATACTTTCCTAACAGGCACTGCCGCTACAATTGCTACCAATAGCACGGTTTTAGAAGTATTAACCAGAATAACAGGCGGGTTAATGGACGGATTGCATGTCATTGGTGGAGGCACACTAAATGCCGCTGCGTATGTCAAATCCTATAACGCTGCTACCAATTCGGCCACACTTCAATTTCAACAATACGATGGAACATATACAAAATCCGTATTTGCTCAATTAACACAATCCGGTACCAATGTACAAATCAGGGGTAACACATCAATTTATGGCGGTGCTGCTTATAGAAATGGAAATACTTTGGGTGCAGATATGTCAACCGGAAGCACGGCTATGGGATTAGCAACCTCATCAGGTGGCAGCGGATACGGCATCAGCAAAGTGTACATGTCAGGGAAAGTAAATTTCACCGGTGCACTAACCTATACGGGCAATACCTCCCTTAGCAATACCATAACGAATGTCACAAGTCCAAACACCTACAGCTACACATCCAAAGGAACACAGGAAATAACCGATGCCAGTTCAAGCTTCCCATCATCAAGCACCGTGGTTAATAATGGCCTGGTTATTTTGAACCGCACTACTGCGCACACGATTTCCAGCAACATGAGCGGAACGGAAGAAGTGTTGCAGGTAGGCGCAGCCATCACCCTAACCGGCACCAACACTTATACAGGAAACACGACCATTGACCTGAATAAGAGTCTGATTATTGGCTCTGGTAGCACTAGCGGCTCTATGACAGGAAATATCATCAACTACGGAACCCTTTCCTTTAACCGCAGCGATTCATCATCCTATACCGGTATTGTCAGTGGAACAGGCACCCTAAGCAAATCAGGCAGTGGCGATCTTACCCTTACCGGCTTAAACACCTATACCGGCGCTTCAACCATCAACGCAGGCAGGCTTATTCTGCAACGGGATGTTCCCGCCACATCCAGCAGCAGTTATAGCGGTGCAGGTACGCTGGTAATTCAGCCCAATTCAAGCAGCTTTACCTCTGCCGTAAGTTACCCAATTCCGGGTTTCACCGTGTCATCCAGTATTGGCGGACTGACCATCGGCAAAACCACCAATACGGCCAATATTTCGGTTACCGCCTCCACCACAACAGCAGGACCCATGACCATGTATGGTGGAAACATCAGTCTGGCTGTGGGTGTAGAGTTGTTTACAACGGCAGCAGGTGGCAATGTTTCACTGTTGGCAAAAAGCGGCTTTACAACCGCGGCCAATTCAGGAACCAGCCGCGGAAGAATCATGACTACAGGCGGGGGCAATATTGCAATCAATGCCGATGCCGACGGCAACAATGTAGGGGAACTTGATATTGACTGGCTTACCATTGATGGCGGCACAGGAAATGTTTCTATGGAAGCTGCCACATTCAACTGGAACACATCTTCGGGTGTTGTTTATCCTGAATTTTACGGCACCGGAGCTCTGACCTTCCGTGGTGGTGCAAGTTCAACACACCCTTTAAACCTGCGCTGGATCGCGCTGTTTCAAAACAAATCTGCCTTAACCATCGGAAATCCTTCTAATACGGCAGTCGTTGATATCAATCCATGTGCTAATTGCAATAGCACTGCTTTTAATTACACGGGAAATAGTTTGACGGTCAATGGCCCGGTTTCCATACACGGAAGTACGTTAAGTTTAGGGCAAAGCATCAATTCGGCCACCGGCGGAAACATGACCCTGCAAGCAAACACCCTGACATTTTCTTCGGGAATAACCGTTTCCTCATCGGGTCAACTAATTGTTACCGCTCAAACTCCATCAAACACCATCGGTATGGCCGGAGCAACCGGAACGCTGCAATTGCCGGCTACCTATTTTTCGGCTAACTTTACCGACGGCTTTTCCAATATCCAAATCGGAAGCAACAGCCAGACGGGCGCCATCAGCACCAATGCCTTCAACCTGCAGGACAATATGAGCTTCCTAACTTCGGGTGAATTAACCTTAGGCGGAAAACCGGTTTTAGGGGCAAATAATATTACCCTGGGCAGTGCCATTTCTGCCATAAACCTCGGCTCTCCCGCCAATTATTTCCAAACTAATGGAACGGGCTCCGTCAGCAGAATTGTATCCGATAATGCCGCACTTCTTTTCCCCGTGGGAAATTCGAATTATAACCCCGTTACGATTACCAACAATACCGGTGCCGCCGATGAATTCAACGTCCGTGTGCTCGATGCCGTTTACCTTACCGGTACCTCCGGGGTTGAATTGACCACGCCACGCGTAAATGCCACTTGGGCTATTAACAAACAGACGGTCAACGCAGGGGCGGGAGTAGATTTTGAATTTACGTGGAACAGCGCTCAGGAAACCGATAACATGAGTGTTTATCAATTGAACCACTTTACGAATTCTAACTGGGAAATTGCGGCCGGGGTTTCCTCTGCCCCAACGGGTACAGTTACCAAAACACTCACCCACAGTTCATATACGGGCACTTTTTCACCCTTTGCCATCGGCAACAGCTCGGTAAGTCCGTTACCCGTGACTCTGCTTGATTTCGAGGTAACCTGTGAGGAGGGTGGTAAGCCGCGATTTGTATGGACTACCGCCTCCGAAATCAACAACAGCCACTTTGATCTGGAGCAGTCATCCGATCTGATTACCTGGGAAAAAGCCGCCCGTATAGAGGGCAACGGCAACAGCAACCAGCTGATAAGTTATGGGTATACATTGGAAGATTTCAGAGCGTCTTCAGGCCGTTATTTCCGTCTGCATCAGTATGATTACAACGGAGATTCCGAGGCCCATTTTTCGGTGTATCTGAATGAAGATTGCCTGGGTGCGGGCGGATCTGTTTCCGTTTACCCCAATCCGTCGGAAGGGCCGTTCACGGTGTCCGGTGCCGTAGCGGGTTCGGAGTGGCACCTGACGGATGCTTCAGGTCGTATCCTGTTCAGCCGCAAAGCCGATTCGGACGGAAATATCTGGTTTGCGCCGGAGTTGCCTGACGGGATGTATTTTCTGCGTTCCGTATATCAGGGAGAATCCATCCTGAAGAAAATCGTCATCCGCGGGATGTAACGCTTTTTTGTTCCCGGTAACTTTTGCTATCTGCCCTGAGGCAGGCATCTGCAAGACTTATTTTCATGCAAAAAGGGGCAATGGTCATCAGACCGGTTGCCCCTCATTTTTTCGTAAAACAGCTTTTGTATTCCATTAAGTTTATTTTTGCTTTGATTTAGGTCCTCTCATGATTCATTACATTCTTGCTTCCATAACCATCGTCCTCTTTTTTATCGGAATGAGGGTGTTGCTGTTGCGTGGACCTAAATGTGCTTCAGAGCATATACTCGGCATCATGATTATGAATCGGGTAAGCCTCAATGTGCTTTATCTGATGGCCGCTGCGGGGTTGCTGGTTGACTATCCGTATCTGCTCAAAGTATCCGGGCCCTTGTACTATTTAAGTCCGGCGTTGCTTTTTTTCTATCTGAGGAGTCTGGTGAGGCCTGATATAGGGTTTAGCCGGAGGGATGTGATTCATTTTTTACCGGCCTTTTTGGGTCTGCTTGAAGTGCTTCCCTGGTACCTGAAAGGTTACCAATATTGGCTGGAGGATGTGGGAATCGGTGATTTTCAGCCTTCGCTGTTTTTTACCCGTTTTTCGGGCCCCCTTTCCCATTATACCGGTTATTTCGTGAAGCCTGTTCTGCAGTTTATTTACCTGGGCTGGATTTATATCCTGGCAAGGCAATCGGATTTTTTCCGTGACCGCCGTCCGGAAACCAAATATGTCCGCATGTGGGTGACTTTCATTTTGATCATGTTTCTTCTCTCTCAGATTTTAGTCGTCGTGCAGATTGCGGCAAACGGCTTGTCGTATTGGGTTTTCACTCCCGGTCCTGTACTGTATAAGGGCATTTTGGTTTTAAACATCCTCCTGCTGTCCCTGTTTTTATTCTTCATTTTTCAGCATCCCGAAATTCTTTCTTCGTTTGTTTTGGGGTATCGTTATGGTGCAGAAAGCCGGTCCGATTCCTTTCAGGCGGCAGGTATTCCTTTTCCGGACAATGTGGCCGAAATAGAGGTTTATAAACATGCTGATACGGCTGAAGTATCAAAACGTGAGGTGATGGATGTGGTTCAGGCGGAAGCCCTCCTGGCCAAGGCGGAAGCCCTTATGGCGGAGAAGGCCCTTTACCGGAGCGGGGAAGTGCATGTGGCATCCGTGGCTTCGGAATTGGGTGTTCCCGTTCATCATCTTTCCTTTTGCCTGAACAAATTCAGAGGAGTATCTTTTCGCGACTGGATAAACGGATACCGGGTAGAGGCCTTTTTGCGCGATTACCCTACATTAAATTCATCTACCACCATTGAAGGACAGGCATTTAAATGCGGTTTTAATACCACATCAGGATTCTATCAGGCTTTTCGGAAGCATAAGGGCTGCAGCCCGAAGGAGTATTTTTCTTCCTGATTTTTCGACGGCAATCTTCTTTTCTTCCAAACTATACTATTATTTTTAAATAGTTCATATATCTGATAATAAAGATATATTAATCTCATTTTTTTCTCATAATGACTATTTTGGACAAACGGTATGTCCACCGCTTCGTACAAGTGGATAGACTGAAGGGTATGGTTGGCGGGTTTTGGAAGATTACTGAGTTATGTTTGTGTGTTCGTAATCTTTATTTTCTCTACATGCTTAAGACTGTCTCTATCCATGGGTGTTCCCGTGCACTTTCTTTGTATTCTGCAGGTTCTTTTTTTCGCAAGCTTTTCGTAATTCTCTTAGGTTTCCTGCTGTTAGGTTCGGGAGTCAGAGAAGCCTCGGCCCAAATAACTGTAGACTATTTAATAGTTGGAGGAGGAGGAGGTGGTGGTGGTGGAAGTGACAGAACTTCTGGAGGAGGAAGCGGTGGTCAGGTAAGAACCGGGAGTACTACAATCAGTTCTGGTAATTATTCTGTCACTGTAGGCTCTGGCGGTTCGTCAAACAATAATGGCGGAAATTCAAGTTTTAATTCCATTGAATCAGTAGGCGGAGGGCGAGGTGGCTACAGGAGTGGGACAACATTAACAGCACCTAATAGTTCTGCATATGCGGGAGGCTCTCATCACTATACTACTAATACAACTAGTGGTAGCGTTGCATACAGGGGAGGAGGAGGATATGACGGGGGTGCTGGTGGTTCATTTGGCGCAGGTGGTGGCGGAGGTGCAGGAGGTAATGGAGGTAATGGCAGTATCACATCAGGTGGGTCCGGTGGTTCTGGTATTTCTAATTCACTTAGGACTGGATCTAACCAAACTTATGGTGCTGGCGGAAAAGGAGGATTTCAAAGTAGTTCTGGAACCAATACACCAGGATCGTCTGGGGCAAATAATACTGGAAATGGCGGTGGCGGTGGAGCCGGTTCAACTACAGTAACTGGCCAATCAGGAGGAAGCGGCATTGTGGTAATACGTTATGCAAGTTCGGTAGATTTGGCAAGTGGAGGTGATGAGACATCTTATGGAGGATATCGGGTGCACACTTTTACATCTTCGGGTACGTTTACATACACAGGGGTAATTTCGAGTCACCCATCTACTGTCGCCCAAAATCTCTGTATAAACGGTTCATCTACTGCATTATCCGTTACAGCTACGGGCACCTCCATTACCTATCAATGGTACAGCAATATCACGGCATCAAACAGTAGTGGAACTCTCATCAGCGGAGCGCAATCGGCAAGCTACACGCCGCCCACAGATGTGGCGGGGACCAGGTATTATTATTGTGCTGTTACAAGTTCTAACGGAAGTCAGACCAGTAATGTGTCCGGAGCGGTAACGGTAAGTACGGCTTCCGTAGCGGGCACCATCAGCGGGGCCAATTCGGTTACTTCCGGCACAAACAGCACCTTGCTCACCCTTTCAGGTCATACGGGTAGTGTGCAGTGGCAGTCGTCTGCGAACGGCACTTCTTTTTCCAATGCAACGGGAACTTCTACAAATGCCACCTACACGGCAACTAATCTCTCGGCAACTACTTACTATCGTGCTGTGGTTACCAACGGAGGCTGTCCGTCGGTAAATTCGCCTTCGGCCACCATTCTGGTGAGTCCGGCTCCCGTATCCGGCACCACCATGAGCATAAGCGGTACCGGAACCCAGCTTTCCGTAACGAATAATGTGGCTACCGTGGTAGACGGCGCACTGACCGTCACGGGAAACGGAACCATCTCCGGTTTTTCGGTATCCATCACGGAAAACTACACCTCGGGAGATATATTGGATTACACGGGGGCTCTTCCGTCAGGAGTGACGGCAGCTCCCTTTAATACCACCAGCCGCAGCCTGGTATTTACGGGTTCGGCCGGTACGGCTGACTGGCAGGCTTTATTGCGCACGGTAAGGCTGAAAACTTCGGCGGTAACGTGCAATCCCGAAACGCGCCGCATTACTTTTTCGGCCAGTACGAATTTTTACAATTACTTCAACGGACATTACTACGAGTATTACCCGACAGTACAGTCTTGGACTTCGGCCAAGGCTTTTGCGGCCTCTAAAACATTTTTCGGTCGTCAGGGATATCTGGTTACCATCAGTTCCGCTGCGGAGAATGCTTTCGTATCTTCATTAATCAATCACGATACGTGGATCGGCTGTTCGGATAACGCGGGACAGATAAACGGAGCCGTGGGATACACGAAATACTCCAGCCAGAGTAATGCCGAGGGGCGTTGGCACTGGATTACGGGGCCTGAAAAAGGGGTTCAGATACGCACGGGGAATGCCTCCACGGCCGAGAAACCGGGGAGTGGTGTTTCCGGGGTGTATCAGAACTGGAATCTGGGCGGGCAATATGCCAATAATGAGCCCAACGATGTATGGAGTACTGGAACTCCCGGTCAGGAAGATTACGGGCATTTATGGGCCAACTCGGGTAAATGGAATGATTTTCCGAACAACGGGCGTGCCTGTATCATTGAGTATGGCGATATGCCGGGCGATAATCCCACAGGCACCTTGGATTACTCCCGCAGTGTTTTAGTTCTGGGATCTACGTCCGGAAACATCAGCGGAGGCACCACAGTGTGTTCGGGAGACAATGCCACGCTCACGTTAAATGGGTCATCCGGCAGTGTGGCCCGCTGGGAAAGTTCCCCCGATAATTTTTTGATTACGGGAAATATACAAACCATAAGCAACACCACTGACTCTCTCGGATTAAGCAATCTGAGCACCACGGCGTATTACCGTGCCATAATGGTGAACGGAGCCTGTACGTTGGCCACCAATTCTCAGTCGGTTGCGGTTACCGAAATCAATGCGGGAGTGGTTACAGCCAACAGCAACCAGGTATGCGCCAACAGCAACGCCCAGCTTACTCTGGGCGGATACACCGGTTCGGTGCAAAAGTGGCAGCGGGCCACAGATACAACCTCTACCATTACGGATATAGCATCAACATCCGCATCACTGAGTAATTTACTGACATCCGCCGGTACTTACTATTTCCGCTGTCAGGTGGGAAGTGCCACCTGTTCTACGGCGGCGAAACTTACGGGCTGGTACCCGGTTAATGTGGTCGCCGGGGGAGCACCCACGGGCGGTACCGTAAGTACCAATTACCACTGCGGGGTCAATAATTCCGGTGTGCTCCAGCTCACGGGTTCCACGGGTGCCACTTACCAGTGGCAGCGTTCCACGGACGGCGGGACAACCTGGAACAATATTTCTTCGGCAACCCAGCCCGCATATTCCTATCAGAACATAACCACCAATACCAAATTCAGGGTAAACGTAAGTAACGGGGCCTGCGGAAGTGCCACCAGTTCGGTGGGCGCGGTGGAGCTGTACGGTACCAATATATGCCAGTGGACGGGAGCCGTAAACAGCTCCTGGACGAATTCCGGCAACTGGTGCGCAGGCATCGCGGCAGATGCCGGTCGGGCGATGGATGTGAGTGCCGATGCCGCGAACGAACCTGTGTTGGACATGGACAGAACGGTGGGTACGCTTACCTTTAATTTTGGTTCCAAGAAGATAAATCTCGGCAACTTCAATCTCACGGTATCCCAGATCGTGGGAGCCGATTCGCTGAATTATGTAAAAACGGCCGGTACGGGCCGCTTAAAAGCAAATATTCCCGGCAGCAGCGGCTTATTCACTTTTGCGGTGGGCAGAAGTTCGTATAATCCCGTAACAATCACCAATAAGAATGTGGATTCCGACGTGTTTTCGGTGCGTGTTTTCGATGAGGTACTCGAGAACGGAACGTCGGGTTCGCCCATTCAGACTCCCCATGTGCAACGTACCTGGGATATTGATAAGACCAATCCGGCAAACACGGGAGGTGTGGATTTTGAATTCGGTTGGAGAATGCTCCAGCAATCGGCTGCCATGTCAGGTTATTTTCTGAATCACTATGAGGCCGGTTCCGGGTGGCAGTTGCCCGCGGTTACCACGATTAACCAGACAGCCGTTGTGCTTGATTCAATAAAAACGCTTCCCTTTTACGGATATACGGGTACCTTCTCACCTTTCGCCATCGGCGGCAGCGGGGTCAGTCCCCTGCCTGTCAAATTGATCAGTTTTGATGTAACCTGTGAGGAGGGAATGCCCCGATTTGAATGGACCACCGCCTCCGAAATCAACAACAGCCATTTTGATCTGGAGCAGTCGGCCGATCTGATTACCTGGGAAAAGGCCGCCCGCATAGAGGGTAACGGAAACAGCAATCAGCTGACAGATTATACCTACACGTTGGAAGAATTCCGTGAATCGCGGGGCAGATATTTCCGTCTGCATCAGTATGATTACAACGGAGATTCAGAAGCCCATCCTTCGGTGCATTTGGGAGGAGAATGTGAAGCGGGAGGAATTCAACCGATATTGTATCCCAATCCCAACAAGGGTATTGCCTGGCTTTCGGGCAGTCGGGCGGGCGCAGAATGGGAACTTATCGACTTAAGGGGTACCGTTTTGGCTAAATTCCGGGCCGATGCTTCGGGAAGGTTGGCTATTCAATTCACCGGCGACGCAGGAATGTATATCATAAGAACAAACGAAGGAGGTTCGGTTCGTTCGGTACTTTTTGTAAAAGAATAACACAAAAAGTACTTTTTGTGTTTCATAATAATATCTTACAGGGAGATTACCCGCAAAGTGTTTTTCACTTTGCGGGCTTTTTCCAAAGCTCGCGCTGCATCCGCATCTAATATAGTCACGTGACCCATTTTGCGGTAGGGTTTTGTATGGGTTTTTCCGTACAGGTGCACATAAACTCCCTGAATACGCATCACGTCTTCCAGTCCTTCATATACCGCCGGTCCGCTGTGGGCAGGGTCGCCCAGCAGGTTCACCATAACCGAAGGCTGCACGATATCCGTACAACCCAACGGAAGATTCATGATGCTGCGGAAATGCATGTCATATTGTGAACAGTAATTCCCTTCAATGGTCTGGTGGCCGCTGTTGTGGGGCCGGGGTGCCACCTCGTTCACCCAGATTTCTCCCGTTTTGGTCAGAAACATTTCCACCGCCAAAATACCTACCATGCCCAGTGCTTCTATGACCTGGCGGGCAATTTCCCGGGCTTTCTTCTCGGTTTCGGGGCTGATTTGGGCCGGTGAAGCCAAAAACTCCACCATATTGGCCACCGGATGAAACACCATTTCCACCGCCGGATACACCGCCGTTTCCCCCTTTTCGTTGCGGGCCACGATGACCGAAAGTTCTTTTTCAAAATCCACAAACTCTTCCACCAGACTCGGTTCATCAAAGGCCGAATCCAAATCTGCCGCCACGCGAAGGGGTTTCACCCCGTAGCCGTCGTATCCGCCTTTGCGCAGCTTTTGGAACACCGGAAATTGCGTGATTTTTTGCCTTACTTCCTCCGCATTTTCCGCCAAAAAATAAGGTCCCGTGGGGATTCCGTGTTCGGTGTAAAACGCTTTTTGCGCGCCTTTGTCTTTAATCAGTTCCAATATATGGGGCTGTGGATATACTTTTTTGCCTTCTTGTTCCAGTTGGCGAAGAGCTTCCGTATTTACATGTTCAAATTCAATGGTCACGATGTCGCAGGTTCGGCCAAAGTCCAGCACCGTCCCGTAATCGGTAAAGCTGCCCTGAACAAAACGCGGGGCAATATCGGCGCAGGGTGCATCTGCCGCCGGGTCTAAAATGGAAACCCGTGCGTTGTAATTATAGCTTTCCTGCAGAAACATGCGGCCCAGTTGGCCTCCGCCCAAAATGCCTATGCGTCGGTTCAGTGCACTCATGGCACAAAGGTAATCAAGCGGGGTATTTTTTGTACCCGATTTTTTTTAGGGGCGGCAGACACGCTTTCCGCTGCAAATCCTCGCCCCGCCATCCCCGATAACTATCGGGAAAGGCGGGGCTCCGGGCTTTCCGCTTCAATCGTTGCCGCAGATTATTCGCTCCGGTTCGGAGTTTTTTCGCCGTTTTGGTTACTTTTGCATCCATTGTAAAATCACGCATCTAAATACATCCGAATCATGAGTAAAATTAAGGTAGCCAATCCCGTAGTAGAACTCGACGGCGACGAAATGACCCGCATCATCTGGAAATTTATCAAAGACAAATTGATTCTTCCTTATCTCGATCTGGATATCAAATACTACGATCTGGGCATGGAATACCGCGACGAAACCAACGATCAGGTTACCATCGATGCCGCCAACGCCATCAAACAGTACGGAGTGGGAATCAAGTGCGCCACCATCACACCCGATGAAGCCCGCGTGCAGGAATTTGGCCTCAAACAGATGTGGAAATCACCCAACGGAACCATCCGTAACATTCTGGACGGAACCGTTTTCCGCGAACCCATCGTGTGCAGCAATGTACCGCGCCTGGTGCCTAACTGGACCGCACCTATCTGTATAGGACGTCATGCCTTCGGCGATCAGTACCGTGCCACCGATTTCGTTACCAAAGGAAAAGGAAAACTGACCGTAAAATTCGAAGGCGAAGACGGAACCGTGCAGGAATTTGAAGTGTACAACTTCAAAGGCGACGGCGTAGCCCTTACCATGTACAACACCGACGAAAGTATCCGCGGTTTTGCGCATTCCTGCTTCAATCAGGCACTGAGCAAAGGATGGCCGCTTTATTTGTCCACCAAAAACACCATCCTCAAAAAATACGACGGACGATTCAAAGATATTTTTCAGGAAATTTTTGAGCAGGATTACAAAGCTCGCTTTGAGGCTGCCGGCATCGTGTATGAGCACCGCCTCATTGATGATATGGTGGCTTCTGCCCTCAAATGGAACGGAAACTTTGTTTGGGCCTGTAAAAACTACGACGGCGACGTTCAGTCCGACACCGTTGCCCAAGGTTTTGGTTCATTGGGTCTGATGACCTCCACGCTGGTTACTCCTGACGGAAAAGTAATGGAGGCCGAAGCTGCACACGGAACCGTTACCCGTCACTACCGCGACCATCAGAAAGGAAAACCCACATCCACCAACCCCATTGCTTCTATTTTTGCATGGACCCGTGGTTTGGAATTCCGCGGTAAATTAGACGGTAATCAGGAACTGATAAATTTCTGTCAGACTTTGGAGCGTGTATGCGTGGAAACCGTAGAAAGCGGAAAAATGACCAAAGATTTGGCGGTTTGTATCCACGGGAACAAAGTAAACCACGGCGAACATTATTTATACACCGAAGAATTTTTAGAAGCGCTTGATATAAACCTGAAGGCAGCCCTGGCAAAATAACCGGGAAACGTCCACCACTTTAAGCCGTATTCTTTTTGGAATGCGGCTTTTTTATTTTCCCGCGCGGGGGGGCGGTCAAATTTCGGCTCTGCTTCCTTGCGGGTTATGTATCATATTTCCCGGCATGACCCGATTGGCCGGCTTAAAATTCGGTTATTCCGAGCGAGCCGGGACCTGATTTATTGGGTGGCAACTGACCTGCCCTGATTTTTTCGTCGGGCTTTTGTGCGGATGAAAGATTAAGAAAAAAGGATTAAAGATGGTTTTGCGTTGGATTGTTCATTGGCATCCCTACGTCGTTTTGCTTTTTTACAATTTTCTGGCAAACAATAATAACCAACAAACAGCCGACCATTTGAACAACCCTTCTGCCTGCTGCCTGTCACCTTTTTACCCGTTACTTTGCCACATGATTTTTGCCCTTACTGATGAGTTAGTTTTTCCCGATCCGGAATTGGCCGAAGAGGACGGCCTGCTCGCCATAGGTGGGGATTTGCGTCCGGAGCGTCTTATATCGGCTTACCGTCAGGGTATTTTTCCCTGGTATTCGGAAGGGCAGCCTATTTTATGGTACGCACCGCATGAGCGGTTTGTTCTTTTCCCCGAGAAGATAAAGATCACCCGGAGCATGCGGCAGTTTATGAAGAAGCCCGAAGTAACCGTAACCACCGACACCGCTTTCGAACGGGTGATTGAAGCCTGTTCAAAAATACCCCGCGCGGGTCAGCAGGGCACCTGGATTACCTCCGACATGAAGGAAGCCTACATCCGGCTGCATCAGCTCGGAATGGCCCACAGCGTAGAAACGTATGTTAACGGGGATTTGGTGGGAGGGCTTTACGGAGTAAAGACGGGCCGCGTATTTTGCGGAGAAAGTATGTTTTCGGCAGTGCCCAACGCATCCAAGGCGGCCCTGATACATGTATGCACCCGGTTTTCTTACACCCTCATCGATTGTCAGGTTTATTCCGAACATTTGGAGCGAATGGGAGCAGAGTTTATATCTTCCGCCCGGTACAGGGAATATTTAGCAGAAAACGGGTAATCCCATTTCTTTGCGCACATCGGCCATCAGGCGTTCATGTCCAATTATTTCGCCTGCCGTAACTACTGCAGAAATGGTTACCCCCGCAATGCCGTGCAGATTCAGGTTCTGGCCTGTCAGAAACAAGTTGGAAACTTTGGTACGGGGCGAAAATATGGAGGCATAGGGGTTACGCACATCCTTCAGTATGCCGTACATGCTCCCGTTCGGAGAGCCCAGATAATCCCGGTAACTGAGCGGGGTAGAGGCATATACCGCTTGAATTCCCTCTTTCAGCCCAGGGATTTTTTCTTCTGCCAGATCCAGTATCCGGGTCATTTTATTTTGCTTCCAAATCTCATAGTCTTCACCGCGTGAATCTGAAAAATGCGGGTAAGTGCGGAACGTGCCTCCCCATTTATCCACCTCATCAAATCGCATCAGCGTCATCAGGTTGATACATTCCGCATGGGTTTCGTCCGATTTTTTTGAATAAAAGGCGGAGAAGGAAAGGGGCCAGTTTTTTTGGGTGTAAGAGGCGGCCTGCCATACATCATCGGTAACGTATCCATACAGGTTGTGGTTTTGGTAGGGGACCATCCCCGGTTTAAGGATACAATGGGTGGTAAAGGTGCCTAAGCTATTCGGGAGGGCTTTTAGCCTGTTTTTATAACTGCTTCGAACAAGGCCATCTTCCAGCATATCATACAGCAAAACCGGATGAATCCCCCCCACAAATATATCGGCTTCAAAGGTATCTCCGTCGGCTGTTTGCGCGGTTTGCAGCAGCCCGTTTTTTCCTTTCAGGGAAATCACTTCTTTGTAGTTGAGAAATTCGCCTCCGCATTTTTTTAATTCATCTACCAGAAAGCGGGCTATCTGCCCGCCTCCGGAGGGCAGGCGCCAGGCACTTTGTATATAGGATGCGGTGGTCATGGCATGCACATAAGCCGGAGTAGATTCCGGCCTTCCTTCATAGAGCATGTGGTTGCCGGCCAAAACATGGCGCAAAAGAGGATCTGTCACCAAAGATTCAATCCATGACTTGGCGCTGATCTGCAGCCATTTATTTTCTGCCGGGTTCACGAGGCCGGGCTCCATGCGGCATACCGGGAAGTGACCGGTTATCTCTTTCAGTGCACGCACATAGCGCACCAGATTGTCTTTTTCATGCGGAAAGTATTCTGCCAATGTCTGGGCAAAACGATCAAAGCCCTGTGCAAAGGGAAAATCGCCGGAAGGGATTGAAACTAAATCGAAACAGGCTTCATCCAGTTTTTCCGGCTTCAGTTTTTCTCCGATGCCCCAGTAGCGGAAATAGGTTCCGATAAGCTCATCGTGGCCCATGCTTCCCAAATAGTGCACTCCCGTGTCAATGATTGCTTTATCTCTGGAAAAGATTTGCAGGGCACCGCCCGGCTGCCGGTTCTTTTCGAGTAAGGTAACCTGATAACCCTGCCTGGCCAGCATGACGCCTACGCCTAAACCGCCGAGACCGCTTCCAATGATTACTGCTTTTTTTGGCCGCATAAATTATCTGAGCAAGGTAACGTGCCCCATCAACATTTTTTCAAGCCCGGTAAGGTCTTGGTAATTTATCTTCCACACATAAACACCCACGGGACATATTTTGCCCCGATAGGTGCCGTCCCATCCGTAATTTTTGTCTTCGGAGCGGAAAAGGAGCTCCCCCCAACGGTTAAAAATCATCATTTCCACACGGGCAATATCTCTTCCCAGGCTCAGAAAAAAATCGTTCAATCCGTTTACATCGCCCGGGGTAAATACGTTGGGGACCCAGATATCTCCCGGAACAAAAACGGTAACGGTGTCGGAAAAACTGCAGTTATTGGAATCGGTGAGGATGAGGGTATATCCTTGGGTTTGTTCCGGCGTAACCGTGGGATTTGGGCATAATGTACAGGAAAGATAGGTAGGAGGAGCCCAAAGATAGTTGCCTGATCCGCCCGAGGCGGTGAGAGTTTCGGTTTCTCCGAATTCTACTACCAGATCAGGACCTGCGCTCGGATATTGGGGCGGAAAAAGAAAAATCTGCACCGTATCGGATGCCGTGCAGCCGATGTTGTCGGTGATAAGTACGGAATAGGTGATGGTTCCTTCGGGCGTGCAAACCGGAAATTGAGATGTAGTACTGCTCAGGTAGGCGGATGGAGACCACAGATAAGTGACTCCGCCGCCGGCGAATAGAACGGCAGATTCTCCCGGGCACAACGTGGTGTCCGGGCCGGCACTGGTGATTACCGTTTTTACGTTTATGGTTAAGGTGTCCGTATCAAATCCGCAGCTGTTTGTTCCCGTTACGATATATGCGGTGGTCTCGGTAGGAGAGGCCATGGGGTTCGGTATATTGGGGTTATTGAGTCCAAGAGGTGGAAACCAGGTAAAAAAACTGCCTCCTGAAGCCTGAAGCTGGGCAGACGATCCGTTGCAGATGGTAAGGTCGGGTCCGGCATCGGTAGCGGGGAAAACATCCACCTGAATGCGTACGGAGTCTTGCAGGATGCAATTTTGCGGTCCTGTAACGGTAACGGTATAAACTGTATTTACCGCAGGCGTGGCGGTTGGGTCGGCGATGCCCGGGTTACTCAGGCCCGTTGGGGGCGTCCACTGATATGAATTTCCACCTGAGGCGGTAATTACAGTTGAATTTCCCAGGCAGATGGTATCGTTTTGGCTTACCTGAATGGAAAAGTTCACTACGGGAACAACCACCTGTGCCGTATCAATTCCGCACTGATCGGTGACGATAACCGTGTAGTTGGTGGTAGCGGAAGGAGAAACCGTAGGCGTGGGAGAGGCATTTTGTTCAGGAAGAAGCCCGTTTGCGGGAAGCCAAAAATAAGAAGTTCCTCCAGAGGCTGAAAGTGTTACGGAATCACCGGGGCAGATTAATGGAACTTGTCCGGTTTGCGCCGTGGGAGGGGGTATCACGGTAATTTCCGCGAATGCCGTATCCGAAGGTATGCAGGCTGCCTGTTGTGAGGCAATCAGCATTACCGTATATGTTCCGGAAGTATTGTAGGTGTGTTGGGCATCATAGGTAGCGGAGCCTGTTCCGTCTCCGAAAAACCACTGAAATTCAGTGCCTCCCGTGCTTTGGTTAATAAATGACACATCTTCTCCCACACAAACCTGCGGAGGCACATCGGGGGCAATGATCGCGGTAAAATCAGATACATCAAATTTGATTAAAGCCAGGTTGCAATTGGCAGATCCGTTGGTTTGGCTAAAGGCGCCCGGGGTGGTGGGCACTTGGCTGTTTCCTCCGCAACCGGCACAAATGGCCTGGTATACGATACCGTCTTTATCAAAACGGCTGGTGCCTCCATCCACATGTTCGGGAGGCGAGCCGCCGAAATAAGTGGCATAATGCAGGGCCACGGCATTTTCCTTGAATACGATCAGGTAAAAATCACTGCCGTTGGTGGTGGTTTGGTAGGCGTTGGGTGTGAGCGGCATTCCGGAAACGTTTCCTCCTGAGGTATTGACGCTTCCACCCCAGCCGGAGATATAGATGTAGTTGCACACGTCCACCAAAAAAGCGGATGGTACAATGTTAAAGCCCTGTGCATTATTGGCGCCGAAGCAGGTGGACATCAGCGTGCCGGTGAGCTCCTGATTCATTTTATGCACAAACTGACCGGCTCCCGGGTTAGAAAATACCGTTCCGGCAGGACCTGCCTGAATCGGATAGCCCCCTATGCTTTGTCCCGTGGCATATACATTGTCTAAGTCATCAATCTGTACGAAATGACATTGGTTGT
The DNA here is from genome assembly GCA_044345355.1 of Flavobacteriales bacterium. Taxonomy (GTDB): domain Bacteria; phylum Bacteroidota; class Bacteroidia; order CAIKAF01; family CAIKAF01; genus JAKRSD01. Next base: position 24,679 of record JBIJBG010000002.1, on the reverse strand, counting down.
ATTGAGGGGTTCCCAGGTATGTGCATGCCAGCAGGGCATTACCGGAATTATTCAGCCGAACGAGATAGCCGTCTACGCTTCCACCGAAAGTGGGGTTTACCACGCCCGCCGTGGTCGGTAAATTAGCACTTTCCGTACCTCCACAAAAATAGACATCTCCCGATGAGTTGGTTTGTATTCCGTATCCCGCATCATTTTGGTTCCCGCCGAAATAACTGCTGAATTGCAATGCGCTCAGGTTAGGATTCAGCCGAAAAACACAAGCATCCGTTGTTCCTCCGCCGTAAGTTGGCTGAAAAGGATTCAGTGTGGGGAAATTAAAGCTCGCCGTAGTACCCGTTCCTAAAATATTCCCCTGATTATCCACAATGACTTCTCCACGGAATTCATCCGCATAATTGAATTTTAGGCCTGCACCGAGATTATGACCGTCATTATCAGATCCTCCTATGTAGGTCGCTCCCAGAAGCGCTGTTCCTGCAGCATTGAATTTTGCCAAGGCCATATCGCTTCCGTTGATGTAATTCGCCAACCCTCCCCAATAACTGAGGGCCGGTCCTCCGTTAAAGGATGGATCAAAAGCTCCCGCAGTCGTTGGAAAATCAGTGGAGCCGGAATTGCCCAGGACTATAAGATTGTTTTGATTGTCAACCACCATGGAATGAGGCATCTCCGGCCCGTTTCCGCCTAAATATGTGGAAAAAAGAAGTGCGGTTCCGTTGGCGTTAAATTTACTCACCGTAATGTCTAATCCTCCCCCGGCCATGGAGGTTTGAAATGCTCCCGCACTCAGCGGATAGCCGAAACCGAACGTGATTCCGCCGGCATACCCGTTTCCTTCATTATCGTAGGTGGCGGTAAACCCCCAGTTGTCTGACGTGGCCCCGGTGAACGTGGAAAAAATGAGTAATGGGTCAATGATTAATTCCCGCGTTTGATCATATCCGTCAGGAAATTCAAAACGGATTTCATTTTTTCTCACTTTATAACGACAACTGACTTCAGTCATTTTTCCATCGGATTCCTGAAATACCTCCGGCGGCATTTCCCGTACTATCCCGAGGGATGTAGTTAATTCCAGTGATCCCGCCGTTTCTTTAACCTTATCTATCCCCTCATAGGTCCAGCGGATTTTTTCAGGATCGGCTCCCGGTTTTACCACAAAATCGTATTTCACGTTTTCTCCGCTTTTTTTCAGACGTAAATCAATGCCGGGGTATAACGATTTAATGAGAAGCTGTTCAAATTCACGCACCCCGCTTTTCCAGCGAGAGGAGTCGTTCCCCAAATAATAATTGTAATAATGTGGAGATGCCCCGCAGGCTTCAATGAAAGAATCGGAATCGGCACCCGTAAATTTCATGCGGTAGGCGTGATGCCGGAGTTTGTCGGGTCCGGAATATTCCTTGCGTTCATGCGCTGCTTCTAAAAAAGCAGCCCGTTCAGCCCCATCCCAGACATGAAAATACAGGGCATTTTTTTCGACAAATATTTGGGAGGCTTTGCCCGTACTTTTAAAAAAAAACGACTCCTGCCACTGCCCTTTGTTTTCGGTAAAACCCTGCGCAGCAGAAAGACAAGGCAATAGTATATACAACCACGCCCCAGACCTTACCGCTGATTTTAAGGGAGAATTCATGATAACCGAAAAAAAATCAGTTAAATATACGTATTTTGAGGTAATTTGTTTAGGGTTTTAACCTGTCCTGGTCTTTAAACAGTTCTACCCATTCTGCAAAGGTGAGTTTTTTCATGGGCAGGTTCTTATTAGTGACGAACGTTCCCTTGTTTTCTTCTTTTTTGTCGTTTTCGGGAGAAGGATTTTCTACAGGTGCTTCCTCTTCTGCGGTTGCGGGGTTTATTCCGGCGATAGGCAATTCGGCTCCGTACTTATTTTCCGTATGGGTTATCTGCTCTGTTTCCTCGAAAATTGGCGGCTTTATTTCCTGCGCGGCAACGGTTGGACCTGCTGTCTGCGCTTCCCTTTTTTTTGCTTCAACTTTTGGAAGAACGGGTACGGGGCCGCTCCGCGGATTTTTACGTATTTCTTCCAGTCTTCGACGTATCTCTTCCAGCTTTTCTTCCGGAGAGGGTTCTTGGATTTCGGGTGTTTTCGGCTCTGCTATTTCCTGAACCGGCTCTGTTTCGGGTTCCTGATTTTCTTTTTGGCCTGACTCGGAAGATGGCTGCTCTTTTTCGGTAATGGGGGTTATTTCAGGTTGGGTTGTTTTTTCTTGTGCGGTGGTTTCTGCAGGTATGGTTTTTTCTGCAGGATTAACCGGGGGTTTTTGGGCTGTCTGCCTGTTTTTTCCTCTGCGTAAAAGAACAAAAATTAAAATGATGAGTGAGGCAAGAGCCAAAACCAAAAGGCCGCCCATGCCCAGCAGCAGCAAATCACGGTCTTTTTCCAAATTGCCCGTAAGTTCCGATTGCAGCAACATCAAACCCTTCATGGTGCAAAATTAGTGTAAGTTTTGGAATTGCTTTCTTCTTGGTAAGTACATAAAAAAAGACCGATGTGAGGTCGGTCTTTTCTATTGAATTGACAGGGGCTTTAGCGTACAACCAGTTTTTTGGAAATCATTCGTTTTGTACCACTTTCCAATGAATACACATAAATTCCCGGTTTTAAATCAGAAATATCTACTGTGGCGTTGGTGCTTTCCGCTAAAATGCGTTGGTTTTTGACGGTTTTTCCGGTGATATCCGTTATCAGCAACGTACCAGCCGATTTAAGGTTGTGCTTAATGGTAACCTGACCGTTGGCCGGGTTGGGGAAGGCACTCAGCAGGGCAACCTCGTTCATATGGTCTTCCGTTGACGCTGTGAGGCAGGTTCCAAAATAAGCACGAACGGTAACGAACTGGTTGGCATCGTTGTTATTGAAAATGGTATAGGTTACACACAAATCCCCCGTGCTGCCTTCCGGGTTGTTAAATGTACCATAAAAGGAAGAATCCACGGCTCCCGCGTTTAAAACGAGCGGGAATTGAGATTCTTCAGAAGTAGCCGGATAACAGAAGCCGTCTATGCAGATGGTATTATTATACCCTGCGGGCATCTGCACATTGTCCCGTCGAACGCGAATATCAAGGGGTTCAGTGCCGTTATTTTTCAGTTTGAATTTAATATTTGTATAGCTCCCCGCAGCCTGATTTACGGATGGAACGGCATAATATCCGTTGTTTACGTCGTTCCCTGCTTCATCGATTATCTGAATGTTCAGACTCTGGGCATTAACTCCCGAAAACAGCATTAGCGAAAAAACTACCGTGATGATTTTATTCATATTTGAAATATTAAAATACGATTTCAAATGTAACAAAATTTCTGCCGGAAAAGGCAAATGAGATCGATTGGAAACGCAAATACGCTTTTTTGTCATTTTCTCTTTTGTTTTTAGTCGGATTCGGCTATTTTTGGGGAGAATTACACGGAGTATGAAGCAAATTTGGCGCGACGGAAAATACTTGATTGCTTATTTGTTGCCATTGGCAGCCTTTGCCGCTGTTTTCGGTGCCGGATGGCAGCCCTGGTCAGTACTTATTCTTGGCTTTGTTATCATTCCATCACTGGAATTGCTTCTTCCTTTCAGTACCTACAATTACCCCGAATCGGAGGAACAGAGCCGGTCGGGTAGATGGTTTTTTGATTTTTTGTTATACCTGAATGTGCCCATCCTGTATTCCATTCTTTTTCTATTTCTGATGCGCATAACCACTGTTGAGTTGGCATGGCATGAACTACTTGGCATGATTTTCTCTGTCGGCATTTGTCTCGGGGTTATGGGCATAAATGTGGCGCATGAACTCGGGCACCGGAAAAAGCCGTTTGAGCGTGTTCTGGCGAAATTGCTGCTGTTGCCCAACAATTACATGCATTTTATCATCGAGCACAACCGGGGGCATCATAAAAACGTTTCAACTCCTCTGGATCCTGCTTCCTCACGGCTGAATGAAGTTATTTATTTTTTCTATTTCCGCACAATCATCATGTCTTATCTTTCCGCTTGGAGATTAGAAAACATGCGTATGAAACGATCCGGCGAGTCGGCGTGGTCTTGGAAGAATGAAATGATTCGGTTTACCTTGTTTCAGTTGCTTTTTGCCTCAGGGATTCTTTTGGTTTTCGGAGGGAAGGGTTTACTTTGCTATCTGGCCGTTTCTCTGATTGGAATTTTGCTTTTAGAAACCGTGAATTATGTGGAACACTATGGTTTACGACGCAGAGAGGTAGCCCCGGGAGTTTACGAAAAAGTAAAACCGGTTCACTCCTGGAACAGCGATCATGAGGTGGGCCGAATTTTCCTGTATGAACTTACCCGGCACAGCGATCATCATTATAAAGACCAGCGAAAATTCCAGGTGCTCCGGCATTTTGATGAATCGCCCCAACTTCCCACGGGTTATCCGGGATGTATGTTGATGTCTTTGGTGCCCCCTTTGTGGTTTGCCGTAATGAATAAACGGGTTCAGGGGATTAATCAGGCTGAGGATGCCTTAAACAGGGTGCCGGAGGTCGGTTAATCGTAATGGGGATTTCGGCTTTTTTCATTTTCACTGTACGCTTGTTGAATTCATAATCCTGAATTAATTGAAGTTCGCCGCCATCGATATAGGTTCCAATGCCATTCGAATTCTTTTTTACAATGTGTTTGTAGACGATAAAGAGCCGGTATTTAAAAAAATATCCCTCACCCGATTGCCCATAAGATTGGGTGAGGATGTGTTTACAGAAGGAGTTATTTCAGAAAAAAAAATCAGAAAACTCATCCGAAGCATGGCGGCATTCAAGGCCCTCATGGATGTACATGAGGTGTCCGCTTACCGGGCATACGCCACGAGCGCCATGCGTGAGGCGGAAAATGGCCTGGAGGTAATTCAAAAGGTTTTTTTTGAAACGGGAATAGTCATTAACATCATCGATGGCAATACGGAGGCCGACGTTATTTTTACCAATAAAATAACTGAAAACCCGGACCCCAAAAAGTCGTACCTGTTTATTGATGTCGGAGGCGGAAGTACCGAGCTTACCCTGTTTTCCAAAAATAAAAAAATCATGTCGGCTTCATTTAATTTAGGCACCGTGAGAATGTTGAGCGACCGGGTGGCAGAAGAAACTTGGAAAAAAGTGAAGGGATACGCCAAAGAAATCAGGGAAAAAACAGATGGGGAGCTTATCGGAATCGGGTCTGGAGGCAATATCAACCGATTGCATAAGTTGGCCGCTCTGAAAGAGGGAAAGCCACTATCCGTAAAAAAGCTGAAAGACATGTATGAAACCCTCCGTTCCATGAGCTACGATGACCGCACGCATATTCTTGGTCTTAATACCGATCGGGCTGATGTGATTATTCCGGCCTGTGAAATTTATCTGTTCATCACAAAATACGCCGAGATAAAACAAATTCAGGTGCCAAAAATCGGACTGAGTGACGGCATTATCAAAGAGCTTTACAGGGAGCAGGTGGAAAAGGAACGGGAAACGCTCACAGAGTAGCAGGGCCCTCTCCCAACTTGCCCGCTAATTTTTTCATCTTTACATAATAATAATAAGTTTATTTTAATTTTTCAGTGGCAGATTTGTTTCACTAAGCTATTTGTAGTGTGGGTATGCAGAAAAGGATAAAGAGTTTATCTTTATTGCTCGCCGCAAGGCATTCTTTTTTCCTTGATGAGAAAAGAATCAAAAAAATCAAGGCTGCGGATTTTCGGCGACCCACATCCGTCTCAAATCCTAAAGGATGGGAAGCCGGCCCCTGCGGTGCCTTTTGACCCATCCTTTTACGGATTTTTCGCCTTGTGGGTGCCCCGCCAAAAAATCCGAGGCCATCAGGAAATAGACCTATAATTCAGTGCAGTAACAGGATAATTATGGAAAACCAAGTTGGCATTAATTTGAAATTCGAAGGAATTAGATTCCCGTACTTACTGTCTGTATTTTTCAAAATTTGTATCAATGAATTAAAGTCAAATAAACGTAGTTCATTTTTGGTTATTTTAGTTTATTGCATTAAAGACGACATGTCAGGAAAAATAGGCCTGAGCGACGGCATCATTAAAGAGCTTTACAGGGAGCAGGTGGAAAAAGAAAGAGAAACGCTTATGGAATAAGCGGCTACTTTTTAAAATAAAATACGCCCCAACTTTACGTAATTATTTTTTGGAACGGCGGATATGATGATTTCGCCATTGCGCATCTGTCCATTGAATTTTGGCCGCAAAATCATCTTACTTTCCTTATTGTCAAAAAGAGGTTCCTTGATATAAGTTCCGTCCGGGTTTAGTTTTACGTGAATCGCCATGGCTGCCGAGGGCCTGGTCATGATTTTAAATTCACGTGGCTTATCCAGCTGGATGTTTTTGGGGTGGTCGTTGTACACAAGGTGGAGGCTGCTGTCTGAAACGGCCAGCGCGTATGAGGAGAAAAAACCTTCGTCATTGATGGAGAACTGAAATTTTGGAATGACTGTATTCCATAAGATTTCGCCGGCTTCGGCAATTTTAAATACCACGATGCTGTTGTAATGATAGTAGTAATTGCAACTGATGAAACCGCGCCCGTCCCGACCGCACACCTCACTCATGAGGTATTGTTCAGATATTACATAGAAGCCCCCGTCATGGGCGGGAATGGTATGATCCATGTTGAAGCCGGGAAGTCCGTTGCCCCGGCTGAATTTTTTTTCATTAATAAAATCAAGCACAAGAGCCTTGTCAAATGGCTTTGTGGATTGGGAAATCACGTGTTGCTGATTACGGTCCACTGACATGAAAAAAGTACCTTGAACGCCCTCACGACCTTGTATGGAATAAAATCCCGATACCAATATTTTTCCTTCGGCGGTAAGCATAAAATCCACATCGCTGAGCAGTTTATTTTCCGCTTTAATTTCATATTCGGAGAGTACCGCGCCTTCCCGGCCGGGGAAATCGATTAAGGTGTAGTAAAAATCAGGCTCCGGGGTGATGAATTCTTTTTGTTCCCTTTCAATGCGGGCCAAAAGAACTGCACCACCTTCGTTGTCTGTTGCATAGCGAGCTATTTCAAAGTTTTTGTCTTTATAAGGAAGTGAAACGGATTGACTGCTCAGGGGATTGAATTGAGTATCGAAGAGTTTGAGATCTAGCCGTGCGTTTTCTTTTTTTCGGTAAGGTGTTTTTCTCAGCACCATCAATTTAAGGCTGTCGGGTGAGAGAATAAATTCAAATCCGCCGGTGTTATACCGTCGGGCATTTTCTATGCGGTCCAGTTCTATTAAGCCGGTTTGTACCCCTCGCGCCGGAGAAAACGTAGCCGCAAAGGCGATGTTGTTGTCACTGCTTTTGTCATAAGCGGTGAGGAATACCGTAATTTCTCCGTTAAACATCACTACTTTTTCGAATTGGGGAATCAATTCCTTTCCATCCAATGCGATGCGTGCATCTTTCAACAAAAGCGGGAAGGAGCTTTCGGCACGTAATCCCGCCGAGGAAAATTTTTCTGCATAAAACCCATCTCCTCCGAATATTTCGGAGCGCACCTTCAAAAGAAAGAGAGAACTGTCCGCTTCACAGAGGATGCCCGAATAAAAATCATTTGATTTCAGTCGCTGATCTTCTCCCCAGATAATGCGCGACTGCGCAAAACCCGTGAACATGCCCGCCAAAAAAAATACTATGCCCGTTCCTGTTTTTTTATGTATAAACATTCCTTCCATGTATGCACATAAAGGTAACAAATATTGCGGAGGTCATCACCCCTGAATGAATGAACATCTGTCTAGGTTTTTGCAGGCTTGGCGAAAACTGCGTACTTTTAACCCGTAAAAGTAATCATACCATGATTCATCATATTGGAGAATACAATTCTGTTTTTAATGAGTTCATTGCTCAAATGCGCAACGTGGAAATTCATCAGGACCGCATGCGCTTTCGCCGAAATTTGGAAAGAATCGGTGAAATCATGGCCTATGAGGTAAGTAAGAAATTGAATTACACGCCCAAAAGCATACAGACTCCGCTAGGAGTATCCGAGTGCGGTCAAATTGCCGATTCTCTGGTGCTCGCTACCATTCTTCGTGCAGGGCTGCCACTGCATCAGGGAATGCTCAATTATTTCGATGCGGCAGACAACTGCTTTATTTCCGCTTACCGTAAGCACCATCAAAACGGCACATTTGAAATTAAAATTGAGTATATGAGTTGTCCACGGCTGGACCAAAAAGTATTGATACTTTCAGATCCCATGCTGGCCACCGGGCAGTCCATGGTGATGGCGTATCAGGCCATAGCGGAAAGGGCCGGAAAACCGGTGGCGGTTCATGCCGTTGCGGCTTTAGCCAGTGAAGCAGGGTTAGAATACACCCGGCGCCACATGCCCGAAAATACCACCATCTGGGTGGGAGCCATAGATCCCGAGCTCAATGCCAAGTCTTACATCGTTCCCGGGCTGGGCGATGCGGGCGATTTGGCTTTCGGCGAAAAAATGTAAAACGGGAACAACATGGCAGAAAAATGGATCGGTTTGCTTACCGGGCTCTTATTTTGTTCCGTTAAGTTTGGTATTGCCTTTCTGCCCACGGTCCGCCTGCACCAATTTACTTTTTTGGAATCTCTTGCCTTCGGTCTGGCAGCAGGCCTTTTGGGTAATTTGATTTTTATTTATGCCGGCGAACTGTTGGATCGGTTATTCACCGCTATGGGTAGATGGATACGACGCGGAAAGGCCCAAAAACCAAAAAAGAAATTTACCAAAAATACCCGGAGGCTCGTAGCCGTAAAAAGTCGTTACGGGCTTATGGGCATCGCCCTGCTCACGCCCCTGTTTCTGAGCATTCCGTTAGGAGCTTTTCTGTCCGTCCGTTACTTTCATAATAAGAAAAAAATTCTGCTGTATCAGATGGCATCCATCACAATCTGGACTTTGTTACTTTCGTCCGTAAATCTTTTATTCTGAGAAAGTGTATTCCGATATCCGCCATATCTTTTTTGATTTAGACCGCACTCTTTGGGATTTTGAGACCAATTCCCGGGAAGCGCTGTCTGAAATTTTTCTGGATTGGAAATTGGCCGAAAAGGGAGTGGGCAGCCTGGAGGCTTTTTTGCAGGCTTACATCAGCAATAATGATCTGTGTTGGGACTTGTACCGAAAGAACCTGATTTCGAAAGCCGATCTGCGTACGCGACGCTTTTCGCTCACCCTGGCTTCGTTCGACCTGGAAGACGAATCTCTGGCCGAGGCTCTGGGTGATGCCTATGTGCTGTGTTCCCCCCAAAAAACCGCTCTGTTTCCGGGAGCGCATGAAACGTTAGTCACCCTTTCCCAGCGATACGAGTTGCACATCATCACTAATGGGTTTGAGGAGGTGCAGCATCTGAAACTGACATCCACCGGACTTAAAAAATATTTTAAGCATGTAATCACCAGCGAAATGGCGGGAAGTAAAAAACCCGATCCGGCCATTTTTGATTTTGCATTGAAGAAATCGGGGGCGGCCCCCTTTCAGAGCCTGATGATCGGCGATGACCCTACCGTGGATGTGCTTGGTGCAATAGATTCCGGCATGCAGGCCATATTGTTTGATCCGGAAGCTGTTCATGCGAAAAACTCCCGTTTCCGGGTAATTAAGCATTTGGGCGAACTGCCTGGGATGCTGGGCGTTTAAGGTTGTTTTTTTCTGATTTTAAAAGAATTATCCTTTTTGGAGAATAATTTCAAATCCGCGTTAATTCGATTTGGAATGTGCAAAACCAACCAGGGTTTGCTTTCAGCTGCCCGGTAAGCCAAATTTCTGCAGCCTGATATTAAATTTTTTAAAGAACTTATTTTTGATAAAACCAAATGGCCGGAAATCTGTTGATATAAATGAAATATTGGTTGAGGAAAGGTAAACTTTTTAAAGGTAAATGTTACTTTTGTTCACTAATCAAAACGCAGAAAATTGTAATCGTATTATGGCAGTATCTACGGCAAAAATTTCAGCAGTGGTCAACTCCAGCATAGGCAAGAAAGTGTTAATGGCCCTCACCGGCCTTTTTCTGGCTTTCTTTCTGGCCAACCACCTCTACACCAACTTACTTCTTTATAAACCGATTTTTGATCCTACCGACGGAGGAAAGGCCTTTAATGAAGCATCCCATGCTTTAGTGACCAGTATTTTGATTCGCATTGTGGAAGTGTTTCTTTTCGGTTCCATTATTTATCATGTGGTGCAGGCTGTCCGTTTAACCATGGAAAATAAAAAAGCCCGCCCCGTAGAATATGCGTCAGGTTCTAAAGCTAAAACAAGCTGGGTTTCCAAAAACATGGGACTTACGGGCAGCGTCATCTTGTTTTTTCTCATCGTGCACCTGTACAATTTTTTTCTGCCGTACCGCATCCAAGGTACCGTGGGCGGTATAGAGCCCGTAGGCGATAAAATTACCTTGGCCAAATCGGTGGCCTTTGCCCTGCAGAATCCATGGTACGCAGGAATTTACCTGATATCTGTCATTTTAATCGGTATGCACCTTTCGCATGGCATCCGTTCGGGGTTTCAGTCCATCGGATTGAATAACACCAAGTACGATCCCCTTCTCGAAAAAATGGCCGTAGGCTACTCCGCACTCATTACCGTAGGTTTTGCCTCCTTCCCGATTATGTTTTATTTCAACATCATGGGCGTAGCCGACCTTATTAAATAGCGATCCGCATTATGAATAAATTGAATTCCAAAATTCCCGAAGGATCCATTGACTCAAAATGGGTCAAATACAAGTCTTCCGTTCCTCTCGTAAATCCGGCCAACAAACGTAAGTTGGAAATCGTAGTGGTAGGTACCGGACTGGCCGGCGCATCTGCCGCATCTTCGCTGGCCGAACTGGGATATAAAGTGAAGGTGTTCTGTTTTCAGGATTCCCCGCGCCGTGCGCACAGTATAGCGGCCCAGGGCGGCATTAATGCGGCAAAAAATTACCAGAACGACGGCGATAGTGTCTACCGTCTTTTCTACGATACCATTAAGGGAGGCGATTACCGTTCGCGGGAAGGTAACGTACACCGCCTGGCGGAGGTTTCCGGAAGCATCATTGACCAATGTGTGGCCCAGGGCGTTCCATTCGCCAGAGAATATGGCGGTTTGCTCTCCAACCGTTCCTTCGGAGGTACACAGGTGCAACGCACTTTTTATGCCGCCGGCCAAACGGGGCAGCAGTTACTGCTTGGAGCTTACAGTTCACTTCAACGCCAGGTGGGAATGGGTAACGTACAGTTGTACGCCCGCCACGAGATGTTGGATGTGGTCATGATTGACGGGAAAGCCCGAGGAATCATTGCCCGAAATCTGATTACGGGCGAGTTAGAGCGTCACTTCGGCCATGCCGTCTTGCTTTGCTCCGGCGGCTACGGAAATGTGTTTTTCCTCAGCACCAATGCCATGGGAAGCAACGTCACCGCGGCCTGGAAGGCTCACAAAAAAGGGGCGTATTTCGGTAATCCCTGCTTTACGCAGATTCACCCCACCTGTATTCCCGTGTCGGGAGACCATCAGTCGAAACTTACGTTGATGTCTGAGTCGCTCCGTAACGATGGACGAATCTGGGTTCCCGCAAAGCAGGAAGATGCCGAAGCCCTGCGCAAAGGCACAAAAAAAGGAAATGATATTCCGGAGGCAGACAGAGATTATTACTTGGAACGAAGATACCCCGCATTCGGAAACCTCGTTCCCCGCGACGTGGCTTCACGCGCTGCAAAAGAACGCTGCGATGCCGGTTTTGGAGTAAATCCCACCGGTCAGGCCGTGTTTTTAGATTATGCAGCGGCCATTGAGCGTTACGGCAAAATCGAAGCCACCAAGCAAAACCTTAGCAATCCCGATGCAGATACCATCCGTAACTTAGGCAAAGAAGTAGTAAAAGAAAAGTATGGCAACCTGTTTGATATGTATAAACAAATCACAGGTGAAGACCCCTACGAAGTGCCCATGAAAATATTTCCTGCTGTGCATTATACCATGGGCGGCCTGTGGGTCGATTATGAATTAATGACCACCATTCCCGGGCTATACGCATTGGGAGAGGCCAACTTCTCCGATCACGGCGCCAACCGTCTCGGCGCATCTGCTCTGATGCAGGGCTTGGCCGACGGGTACTTTGTGATTCCCTACACTATCGGGTCATATCTTTCCGCTGATATCAAAACGGCATCCATACCTACTGATCATCCGGCCTTTGCCGAAGCTGAAAATGCGGTGCGCGAACGTATCAATCAATTCTTCTCCATCAAAGGGTCCAAATCGGTAGATTATTTCCACAAAAAACTGGGCAAAATCATGTGGGATGAATGCGGTATGGCCCGCAATGAACAAGGATTGAAAAAGGCTATCTCCGAAATCCGTGCCCTGCGCGAGGAGTTTTGGAAAGATGTGCGGGTGCCCGGTTCTGCGGATGAGTTTAATCCCGAGTTGGAGAAAGCAGGCCGCGTGGCCGATTTCCTGGAATTGGGCGAACTCATGTGTCTGGATGCGCTTACCCGCAATGAGTCCTGCGGTGGTCACTTCCGCGAGGAATACCAGACCGAGGAAGGTGAAGCACTCCGCGATGATGCCGATTACTCGTTTGTTTCCGCCTGGGAGATGAAAGAAGTAGGCAACTGGGAACTTCACAAAGAAAATCTTGTTTACGAGAACATAAAAATCGCTCAGCGGTCTTATAAATAGTTAATGGAGAAATGGTTATCTGTTAATTGTTAATAGTGGAAAGTTTACGTTCTTTTGAAGATTTAGAGGTTTGGAAAAAATGTAGAGACTTAAGAATAAACATTTCAAAACTGGTCAAAACATTTCCGACAGATGAAAAGTACAAATTGACAGATCAGATGATAAGATGTTCCAGATCAATAACCAATAATATTGCTGAGGGTTATGGCAGATATCATTATCAGGAGAACATTCAATTTTGTAGGCATAGCAGAGGTTCGTTATTTGAGTTAAAAGACCATTTGATAATTGCAAAAGAGGAGAATTATATAAGTGATGAAGAATATATCTCATACAACTCAAAAATAAATGCAGCATTAGCTCTTTTAAATGGATACATAAATTATCTCGGTAAGAAGAAACAAACGGATAACAGATAACAATGAACAGACAACAAAAATTTACAATATGAGTACAACCGGAATGAACTTAACGCTGAAAATATGGCGTCAGAAAAACGGAAATGAAAGAGGCCGTTTTGAAACATATCCCGTTTCGGGCATTTCAGAGGATATGTCATTTCTGGAAATGTTCGACGTGCTTAACGAAGGTCTTATTCATGAAGGAAAAGATCCGGTAGCATTTGATCACGACTGCCGCGAGGGAATCTGCGGAATGTGCAGTATGTATATCAACGGGCGCCCACACGGCCCGAATGATTTAGTAACCACATGTCAGCTTCACATGCGCAGCTTTAAGGATGGCGATACCATTGTGGTGGAGCCCTGGCGTGCAGCAGCCTTCCCCGTAATTAAGGATTTGGCCGTGGATCGCTCGTCATTTGACCGTATCATGGCTGCCGGCGGTTTCATCAGTGTAAACACGGGAAATGCACAGGATGCCAACAGCCTGCCCATTCCCAAAGAAGATGCCGATGCTGCTTTTGCCGCTGCTGCCTGTATAGGCTGCGGGGCCTGCGTAGCGGCCTGTAAAAATTCATCCGCCATGCTATTCGTATCTGCCAAGGTATCTCAGTTTTCACTGCTTCCTCAGGGCGATCCCGAGCGCCACGAACGGGTGCTGAACATGGTAAACAAGATGGATGAGGAAGGTTTCGGTAACTGCACCAATACGGGAGCCTGTGCCGAAGAATGCCCCAAAGGCATCTCTCTGGAAAATATAGCCCGCATGAACCGGGAATATCTGCTGGCCAATCTGACGGGTAAATAAGTTTCTATATTAAAGCATACCTGAACGGGGGGATTTTCCGAAGAGAATACCCCCGTTTTTTTGGAATACATTATGCCTTTTTATGCAAAATGGAAGGGTGCCTGTTTAAATTATTTTTTTGAAAAAGCAGGATTGTTTGTAAATTGCACTAACTATGCATCCTAAACTAAGTAAATATGAAGAAGTGGTACATTTTGGTAGGTAGTTTTATCTTTTTTTCCGGCGGATACGTGCTTTTGCCCAAGCATCTCATAGCCAAAAATTCCGGCCAATCGCTGAGCGCCAATTATTCAGCGGTAAACGGAGGGCTCACCTGCAACACCTCGGGTTGCCATACAGGTACCCTCAACTCCGGAGGCGGAAGTGTGACCGTAATTACGGACGTTCCAGCGACAGGTTATGTTCCCGGCCAACCGTATTCCGTGCAGGTGCAGGTGACGGCGGGTGGTTCTAACGGCAGTAAATATGGTTTTTCCGCTTCTGCCGTAAAATCGGGCACAAGTACGTTTACCAATGGCTTTGCTGCGTCAGATGCAACCACATTGGCCAAATCAGGCGGACAGTTTATTGTGCATAATTCCTCCGTGGCCGGCAGTGGCCCCAATTCTTCATATACATTCTCTTTCCAGTGGACTGCTCCGGCTTCAGGCACGGGAGACGTTACGTTCTTTGCCGCAGGTAACTCGGCCAACGGAAATAACAGCGACTCAGGCGACCAGATCTACACCGGCAGCCTCACCGTTTCCGAAGCGCCGGGAGCCGGACTTACGGAAAGCATCGTCAATGCATTTAACCTGTTTCCGAACCCGGCTGAAGAAATGCTCAATATCTCCGTTCCGGATCACCTCATCGGCAGCTCTGTCCGGGTGATTGACGTGCAGGGAAAAACAGTTTTGAATCAGCAGTTGAATCATTCTTCAGCTACACTAAACGTATCGGTATTCACTGCAGGGTACTATGTGGTGGAACTGCTCAAAAACGGACAGGTGTACACGTCACGTTTCGTGAAGAAATAGGACCTGAAGTTTTAACTACATCAAACTTTTTGAAAAGCTGGAGCAATCCGGCTTTTTTATTTACAACCGCCTCCCCACCTTCTCAGTCATCTCCTTTTTCCACACGGCAAATTCACCGTTTAGGATTTTTTTGCGGGCCGTGGTTACTAACCACAGGTAAAAACGCAGATTCTGCATGGTGGCGATGTGCATCCCCAATATTTCGCCCGATTTAAACAGATGATGCAGATAGGCTTTCGTATAAACAGAACCGCCGAACAGGTTTTCATCTTCATGAATCGGTGTAAAATCTTCCTTCCATCGTTCGTTTTTGATATTGATGATCCCCTCCTCGGTGAAAATGAATCCATGCCGCCCGTTGCGCGATGGCATCACGCAGTCAAACATATCCACGCCCATGGCGATGGATTCCAAAATATTGGCGGGAGTACCCACGCCCATCAGGTAGCGGGGTTTATGTTCGGGCAGAATTTGGGTGACCTGATCGGTGATTTCATAAATCAGTTCGGAAGGCTCGCCCACCGAAACACCGCCTATCGCATTTCCCGGCAGGTCACACTCCGCCACGAATTCTGCACTTTGTTTGCGCAGTTCAGGAAAGGTGCTCCCCTGCACAATCGGAAATAACACCTGTTCGTGGCCGTATTTTGGTTCGGTTTCGGCAAACCGCGTCATGCATCGTTTGAGCCAGCGGTGGGTGAGTTCCATGCTGTTTCGGGCATAAGCAAATTCACATGGGTAAGGCGGGCACTCATCAAAGGCCATGATGATATCGGCCCCGATGCTGCGCTGAATGTCCATCACATTTTCGGGAGTGAATAAGTGTTTGGATCCGTCAATATGCGAACGGAACATCACCCCTTCTTCTTTGATTTTGCGCTGCGCCGCCAGACTGAACACCTGAAACCCGCCGCTGTCGGTGAGCATGGGACCGTTCCAGTCCATAAAGCGGTGCACGCCGCCGGCTTTTTCGAGCAGGGCGGTTCCCGGCCGCAGATACAAATGGTAGGTATTGGCCAGAATGATCTGAGCCTTCACCTGATTTTTGAGCGCGCTTTGCGGAACCGTTTTTACGGTGGCTGCGGTGCCCACAGGCATAAAAATGGGGGTCTGAATGTCTCCGTGCGAAGTGCGCACCACGCCCGCCCGGGCCCGCGAATTGTTATCTTTGGCCGATATGGTAAAAAACATGGGGCAAAGGTATCCCATGTGGCTGAATTTACATGGGTAATATGGAAGTTTCATTCTGGATGATTTTACCCGCTGCTTTTTGCGTGGCGGCATTTGCAGTGTATTCGCTGCATCTGTTCGGCATTTACGGAAGATTTTTATTCTTCAGAGAGCAAGCTAAACCATATAATCACGAGCCGTTGAGTATAATCATCGCTGCGCGTGATGAGGCCGGGAATCTGCGCAACCATCTGCCTTTGTGGCTGGCTCAGGAACGGGATGAATTGGAAATCATCGTGGTGAATGACGGCTCCAGCGATGATACGGCCTCCGTTTTGGAGGTATTTGCCGCCCGGGATGAGCGCCTGCGTGTCATTCATTTGCCGGAGCCGGTAGGAAAGAAGAATGCGCTATCTGCCGGCATCTGCGAAGCGAAACACGATTTGCTGCTGTTTACCGATGCCGATTGCCGTCCGGCCTCCAACCGCTGGGCTTCGGAAATGGCTTCCTGCTTTTTGCCCGGTATTCAGATTGTGCTGGGCTATGGAGGCTATGAGCGCAAAAGCGGATTACTCAATCGGCTCATTCAGATGGAAACGGGACTCACAGCCGCCCGCTATGTAGGCTGGTATTTATGGAAGCGGCCTTACATGGGAGTGGGTCGGAATCTGGCCTACCGAAAATCATTCTGGGTTGCCCGGGGCGGCTTTTCGGGCCACGAAGATCTGCCTTTCGGCGACGATGATTTGTTTGTTTCTGCCCATGCGCGGTTTGAGTCAACGGCCGTTTGTCTTGATCCGGCCGCTTTTACCTATTCCCTTCCTGCGGAAAGTTGGAAGGCCTGGTTTTGGCAGAAAAAACGTCATTTTAAAACTGCTGTCCGCTACCCCAATGGGCTGAAAGTTTATTTGGCTTCGGAATACCTGTCGTTGTATCTGTTTTGGCTGAGCGGCCTGGTGTGGGTTTTTCAACCCTCGGGCATTAAGTTCGTTTTGTTTCTAAGCTTCATATTTCTTTACCAGGGCTTAATCTTCAATGCAGTTTTTAAGCTGCTAAAAATCAGGATTTCGGTTTTTTTTATACCCATTTTGTCAGGTATTTTATCTGTAGCATTGTTTTTGCAGATGGTTAGTTCCAAATTCGTGAAGCGCGTTTCATGGAAAGAGAAATAAATAAAAATAACCGGGTTCAGTACGATTATGATCTTGTGCGCAGGGCCGTACATGAGCATGATCAAAAGGCGTTTGCCGAATTGCTTGAGCAGTACCGTGAACCGATTTATTTTTTATTGGTGAAAATGGTTTCCAACCGCGAGGATGCTGAAGATCTCACCATAGAGACGTTTGCCAAAGCCTTTCGTAATCTGCCCAATTTCCGTCCCGACTATGCATTCAGTACCTGGCTTTTTCGTATAGCTACCAACGGCGGTATCGATTTTTTGAGAAAGAAAAAATTAAAGACTTTGTCAATAGAGAGCTCCAAAACCGGTAAGGACGGGGAGGCAATTCGTTTGGACGTTCGTTCGGCTGATCAAAACCCGGAGCAGGAAATGATTACAGCCGAAAAAGCCGAATTGCTGCGCTCTTTTGTCGAAAAGTTGAAGCCCCGCTATCGAAATCTGATCGAGCTCAGGTATTACAAACAGCTTTCGTATGAAGAAATTGCCGGGGAGACCGGTTTGCCGCTCGGTACGGTGAAAGCCCAGCTTTTTCGCGCGCGCGACCTGTTGTCTCAGGTTATGCATGCCTCGAAGGAAAACTTGTAATTTAAAGATGTCTTTCACAGATACGGAGTTTAACGGGTATCGTTTGCACTGCAGAGTTTTTGGGCATGGTTCGCACGCGTTGTTGGCCTTTCACGGCTTCGGGCAACACGCCGATATTTTTCGGGTTTTTGAGGAAGACCTGGGAAATAAATACACCGTATATTCTTTTGATCAGTTTCATCACGGCCTTTCCCAATATCCGCCGAATAAGAGAAAAAGTGCGCCTTTTTCTCCCCGAAACTGGCGAGGACTTATCCAAAAATTTTTGGATACCAACGGTATTTCTACCTTTTCAGTAATGGGTTACAGTTTGGGTGGTAAAACCGCTTTGGCCGCCGTAGAAATGTTTCCGGACCGTATAGACCGCATTTTTCTTTTTGCTCCCGACGGGGTGGTGGAAAGCGGATGGTATCGATTCGTAAGCCGCAATAGGGCGGGAGAACTTATTTATAAATCGATGATCCGGAAACCTGATTTTCTGTTCAGCCTGATGAAGGGTATGTCGCGCGTGGGCATGGTGTCGGAAAAGGAAGTGAAATTTGCCACGGAAAATCTGAATACGGTACAAAAGCGTAAGCTGGTATATTACACCTGGCGTTCCTATGCACTGCTCAGGCCGCATCTGCGTACCGTCAAGGACATTATCAACGCACGGAAAATACCGGCATTCATAATCACCGGGCAATACGATACGGTGCTAAATCCACGCATCGGAGCTTTGTTCGTTGCCGGACTGCATCCCGGATGCCGGCACATCAGCATTCCCGCCGGTCATGATTTAATCAGGCAAAAAACGCGCGAAGTGATGAAGTCTCTCTGGTAGCAAAATTATGCAGAAAGGAATTGGATAATCTAACGGTAAAGGAACCATGAAGGATTGGTTTGATTATCCGTTACTGCGGATTAAGCCGGGGCTCTTTTTAACGCTTCGCTCTCATTTTCTCCCCGATTACTTTTCAGTCTTTCAGTTTACCTGGTCGCCCCGCAGTTTTCTATATCGTTTTCTGGCTTCAGCCGTGAATAGGCTCGAGGTATGTTCGGTGATGATTTTTTCGAATAATTCCATGGCTTTTTCGCGGTTTTCAAACACCTTTTCCTGCAGGTCGGCTGCCAAAAAGAGGGCAGCATCGGCAAGGTTATCGTCCGGGTAGGTGGAATAAATAATTTCAAGGTTTTGTGCTGCCCGGTCAAATTCTCCTAATTTGATGTATATCTGGGCCTTTTTGAATATTGCTTCATCGGCAATGGGATGGGTGGCGTAGAATCCCAACAGGTCATCTAAGGTCTCTAAGGCTTTTCGGGGCTGATTGCGGAATGCTTCCAAATCAGCTTTGGCAAAGAACTCTAAAGGGGCACGTACACTATCTCTTCCCAGGTTGTCGATGATGATGAGGGACAGCGAGAGCGCATCGTTGGCAATAAGCTTGGACGTAGAGGCTTTAAGCACCTTTACCTGACTTTGCGCCAATTCGAAATCTCCGCGGAAAAAGGCGAGCCGTGCACTACGAAATTTGGCCTCCTGCCCGGGAAGGTCGTTTTTAAATTCTTTATCTACCTGCCCATAGAGCAGAGCGGGCTCCCATAAGTCGCCCAGCACGATGAGAATGTCGGCCAGTTTTAATTTGGCTTCGGCCAATACACGCGGTGCCATGCGGTTTTCAGCGAGCAGTCCTTCCAAAAGCGTTTTTCCCTTTTCCGGATTGTCCAAATAAAAAGCCTCGAGGTCCGCGTAATCAATGATAAGCCCTGCCGTGGTTTCAGTAATACCCATTTCAGCGTAGCTTTCTTCGTATAGGCTGCGCAACTTCTGCAGGTCTTCGGATACATATCGGTAGGAACCGGTCACTTTCAGTCTGTAAGCTTTTACCAAAAGGGTTTTGGCCGTCTGAAAACTGTAGGAATTCCATCCTTTGCCTGTTACGTATTCATAGCAGCTTACGGCGCGTGCATAGTCTCCGTTTTCCATACAGATATTACCCAATTCCATGAGCCGTTCTCCCTGCTCTTTGAGCCTTTTGTCCAATGCTTTGGCCTGTACTATGGCAGCATCGAAATTTTTTTGCTGTACGAAAAGCCAGATCAGCAAATCGGGATATACATTTCCGGACGGGTTTTTCTGAATCTCTTTCAGCAGAGCGGCTTTCAGTGCAGTTTGAAACGGTCCTTCGGCTTCTTCTTCCAGGTAGCGCACGAGTAGGGTTTGCACCCGGCTGATGAGGGAAGGATTTACCGAAAGCAGTTCCAGCATTTTTTCGGAGGCTTCAGTATAATTACCCAGCTGCAGAATCAGGTCTGTAATTTCGAAGGCATACATTCCTTTGCCGGAATAGCTTTCTCCCAGGTTGTAGGCAGAAATGGCATAACCGGTTTCTTTTGCCGCTACGAAAGCCGCGGCTAGACGGGCCACCCGGTCAGGGAGGGGTATAAGTTCGCGCAGGGCCTGATCAAAGGCTTTTTTGGCCTGCTTTTCTTCACCCTGATCCCGGTAAATGATTCCAAGATCTACCCAAAAATGGGCTTCCTTAGGGAAGCGGGAAATTTGTTTTTTGGCCAGTTTTTCGGCACCTTTCAGGTCCTGCAGGTTTTTATAACAGGCCAGTAGGTTTCGGTAAAAGGGCTCTTGCGCCGGGTTTTTTTCGTACAGTTTTTGGTAGTGTAAAGCAGCCTTCTCCCACTCTCCCGATTGAAAATACTCCAGTGCGATACGTTCGTTGGCTTCAAACTGGGCGTGAGTTTTCGCAAAACTGCCCAAACTGATCGCTGCAAGGATAAGAAAACGATAAATCGGAATTCCGCAAATCATGCCCTAAATGTATGGAATGAAAAACGAAGTTACATGCAGAAAGTTGCCTCAGGGAATGATAATCCGCTCTTTGATGGCCTTTATGACTAAATCCACGTTATTTCCTGCCTCAAATTTCCGCATCAGATTTTTGCGATGAGAGGCTACCGTGTGCTCGCTGATAAAAATGCGTTCGGCAATTTCTTTATTTGTCATTCCCTCGGAAATAAGGGAAAGAACCTGTAGTTCTCTTTCGGAAACCAACACGGGTTTTTCGCTTTCGATGGTTTTGTTAAGCGTCATCACGTTGTGACAGAAAAAGGTTTTTCCGCTGAAAACGGTGCGCAAGGCGTCCAAAATTTCGTTCCGGTCACACTGTTTCAGAATATACCCCTGAGCTCCCAGTTTGAGTATGGAAATAATTTCATTCACATCTTCCTTGGTGTCAATCACGATGATTTTCATCTTCGGGAAACGGCTTCTGATTTCGCGGATAAGGGAGATGCCGGAACCGCTCTGCAGGTTGAGGCCGATCAGTATGCCTTCTGGTTTGTTTAGGGTAATGAATGGGATAACCTCCTCAAAAGAGTCGGTCTCTCCCAAAATATCAAAATCAGGTTGTTCGCGCAAAATCGAAATGAGTCCCTGCCTCATCAGGTAATTTCCGTCTACCAGGAGCAGTGATTTCTTTTTTAATTCCGATTTAGCCATGCTTACCGATTATTGTTCTGCGGCGCACGCATCTAAAAGCAATCTCCAATCTTCTGATTCCGGATTTCCCGGTTTGCGTTTGCCGAAGAATTGAACAATCAATTCGCCGTTTTGATCATAACATTCCACCGAATTGACCATTCCGTCCGTGGTGGGCTTTTTCACCAGCCAGGTTGCACTGATTCCGTTTTCGTTCAGGTGCAGGTTGAAATCCTCATCCAGCACGTTAAACCACTCTCCGGTCTGAAGGAGTTTCTGCACCGGACCCGTATGAATCTGGATGGATCCGTGATTGCCCACGAAAACCATGATGTCAACCTGCTTTTCCGCTGCTCCGGAAAGGATATTTTTGAAGAAATGGGCCGGCATTTTCCGGGTGTACCCTTCCGGCGCAAGCTCCAACGCCTGCACCCGATCCATTCTGAAATTCCGCAAAAGAATGTAGAAATCGTGGGTGTCTTTGAGCTCGGTCCATGCCTTTTGAAAACCGGGCAAATCGGGATTTGGATTAATCGTTCTTACGGGTTTTGCGGCGGGCGTCACTTCGGGGAAATAGGTGGGATCTGGAGCAAGTGCATATTTTTCTCGAAGCATTTGATACGCCGCCAGATCTGAATGTTCCGTCATGTAAATTTTATGAACCGCTTGTCCGGCGGCATCGAAAAATTGAAAAGAAAACCGTTCCTCCCCGCGGAAAGGCTCTGCCACGGCAAACCCGAACTTCCATTTTCCCATGAATAAGCGTAAGTCAATATCCAGGCCCAATACCAAACCGGCATGCGGGTTGAAGGAAACATTGAGGTAGGATCCTTTACGCTCATGCACCGCCTCCTCGTTCCGGGTGAGTGCCATCACTTTTCCGCAGGTTTTCACCTCTTTCAGAAAATCCTCAAAATTATTTTGGAGAGGAGCCGCTTTTTCGGGAGCGGACAGGCAAAGTAATTCCATTTCGGATACGCCCAAATCTGCGGCAGCATTGCGGATGCGGGCCGTGGGGTTTTGTTCCAGGTAGCGGGAGTAGGCCTCACTCAGCGCTTGTTTTTTGGCGGCGGTGGAAATCATATTATTTTTAATTAGACTGATTCTAAATAATGGTACAAATGTGCAAAGGCTTCATTCAAGAAAGTATCCCCCGAAAAGGTGATTTTTTCGCGTTTCCCTACTTCCTGTTTTTGTTTTTTTGTCTGTCCCGGATGTAGCTGGGCACTTTTTCACGCTCGTGCCTCGAGGGCTGAAAATAATAGCGGAAATCTACCGAAAGAAACATGCCTTGGTTTCGAATGGGAAGGTTTTCGTCTGCTTTTGATCCGTAGGGATAAACCGCGTAAGTTTCCTGCCCACTATTTTTCCAGTATTCCAGGTAGGTATCGGCCATATACGGCATGGGCCGGCTGATGGAAACGCCTAACCCGAAATAGCCCGATTTTTCGGTCCTGTATTCTGCCCCGAATGAGGCTTTTAACGGAGCCAAGACTTTAAATTTATCGGTGGTGTATTGCAGGTAATAACCGGCTTCGCCTTTCTTCGGTCCGTCTGGATTATCCTCCGTAGAGGTGCTTACTTTACTCGGGAAAAATTCCAATCCGGTACCCACGGCAAAATTTACCCAAATTTTTTCCGAGGCCTGCAGGTGCAGTTGCAGCATGAGTGGTATTTCGTAGGAAATGTAGCGGAAACGGTCCGAAATGAGCAGTTGGTCTTCCACCGGGTTGGATACATCCCGCACCTCAACCCGGAACGCCCGCCGGTTGTAAAAAATGCCCGTATTGAAGGTAAACATGTTACCCAGTTTAAGGCGGCGGAAATTAAACACGTCAAAACGGAGGGCGCCTCCGAACCGGTAACTCAGCAAAGGATCTAATGAAAATGTCAATTGTTCACTCTGGTTTTCAACCCGGGAAAGCGACCGGTTGAACAGGCCCGTGGGAATAATCGGACTTACCTCCAACCCGAAGGATACGAAGTTCCTGTCGCGCGGTTCCTCCTTCTCTTTCTTTTGACCCGAAGCTACCGAGGGGCTTAAAAAGAGAATCAACAACAAAATAAAAACGGGCTGTCTGATAATCATGGTTCAAATGTAATGCACTTGCGGCCAATTTTCCTAAAACATTTTTGGGCGTCTGTACCCGGAAAATAAGCGAAAAATAAAAAACACGGAAGCAGGCAGGATGATTGATAATGCCAAATATTTTCACCAATTTTGGCTCCCATGAATCGCAGGCTTTTTCTGAAAAACGCATCGGTGCTATCCGCGGGGATGGCGGTTATTCCCGTCCGGGCAGGTTTTCAGAGCAATTCTGCATACGCTTCCAAAACCGTGAAGCGTGTGGTTTTGTGTGTGGCCGGTGGCGGGGTCCGCCATAGCGAAGCAGCCGGCATGCGTTTCGGAAATCTGATGCCCGGATTGTTTGAAGGGCCTTTAAGTTCCGCCGTTCCCGGTCGGTTGAAAGATGCCTGTGCAGGAGTAATTCCGTTGTCTCACGGGGCCACCTTTTTCCCCGAATTTACCTACAGGGGAACCGCGGCAGGTCACCGGATGGCGCTTATGAATCTGCTGGACGGGCGTGTTTTGGATGAGGAAACCGTGCGCACAAAAGATTTTTCGGACACGGCACTGTTTCGTGAAACCCGCGGTAAGGCCATTTTAGTGACCCCTGACCGACCCTTCTATGCTTCCTATGGTTTCCGGGGAGCCTTTCGGAAACACATCCGTGGATCTGCGTCTTGTGAAAATCAAACCGGGTTTTCGGATTTTTCACCCGAACTCAGGGAAAATTACGAGGATATCCGTCTGGCGGAAACGGCGGCCCATGAGCTGCTCTTGGAAAATCCGGAGTTTTTATGTGTCACTTTTTTTGGGGCTGATGAGGCGCACGGAAGTTTTTCCAAGTATTTGGAGAATCTGACGGCCATGAGCCTCTCCGTGCATTTTTTATGGAAAACGATTCAAAATAATGACGTCCTCAGGGATGAAACAGCTATGGTGGTTATTCCCGATTTCGGAAGAAACGGATATTCCAATTCCTTGTTGGATGAATTCGGTAGTCCCGGATGCGACCATGGGATGGATGATCCTCTTACCGCGCAGATTTTTTGTTTCGTAGCGGGGCCGGGTCATATCGTGCGGCAAAATTTTGTTTCCGGCTATTCGGGGAGCAATACCGATGTGGCCGGCATGATCCGTGATTTGAGGGGAATTTAAATAAAAGACAAACCGTATTTTATGTATAAAGTAGGCGTGGCCAAAGTGGAAATACAGTTCGAAGGCGAGGGCTTCGGCATGATGGGTTACGGCCGTGCGTTTAATGTAATCAAGGGGCGTTTCACCCCTTTGTACTGCCGTTCGTTTT
>JBIJBG010000214.1:0-3931 GCA_044345355.1 Flavobacteriales bacterium | reverse complement strand
TGGGCAGCTTCCGGATTTGGGCCTAAGACAGATGCATCACAATTACCATGTGCTTTACCGACTGTATGTCCGCCTGCGGTCAACGCCACTGTTTCTTCATCATTCATGGCCATACGCCTGAAAGTGATACGAACATCTTTTGCCGTTTTTAAGGGGTCCGGTTTGCCATCAACTCCTTCAGGGTTTACATAAATTAAACCCATTTGTACTGCTGCCAAAGGATTTTCAAGTGTGTCACTGTCGGCATTGTCTGAGTAGCGCGATTTACCCAGCCATTCTTTTTCTGCACCCCAATAGATATCTTTTTCAGGATGCCAGATATCTTCTCGTCCGCCGGCAAAACCGAATGTTTTAAAGCCCATTGATTCGTATGCCATATTGCCTGCAAGAATAAATAAGTCAGCCCAGGATATTTTATTTCCATATTTTTTCTTGATCGGCCATAAAAGTCTGCGTGCTTTATCTAAGTTAGCATTGTCGGGCCAACTGTTAAGCGGTGCAAAACGTTGATTACCGGTGTTGCTGCCTCCACGGCCGTCAGCCGTCCGATATGTTCCCGCGCTATGCCAGGCCATGCGAATCATTAAGCCTCCGTAATGCCCCCAGTCTGCAGGCCACCAGTCCTGACTTTCGGTCATTAATTTCTTTAAATCATTTTTCAATGCTTCAAGGTCAATTTTCTTAAATTCTTCCGCATAATTGAAGTCTTTACCCATCGGGTTTGTTTTGGTGTCATGCTGATGCAGAATGTCCAGATTAAGGGCATTGGGCCACTTGTCCATAACTGAATTATGTGCTTCTGTATTTGCACCATGATGAAAGGGGCATTTCATAATTTTCGGGTTATCCATGATATTTATTTTAGGTAAAATAGTATTTTCGGTATATAGCTGTCATAACTGCCAAGCAGTTTCTTTTACTTGTTTTTCGGGTTTATTTATTTAAAAAAGAAGAGTATATCCAAACTAATTTTTCTTGTAAACGGATATAATCGCTCATTAAAGCATTCGTTCCTTCGTCTTCTGCATCAGCCGAAATTACAAGCAGTTCCCGTTGAAGTGTGATGATTATTTTAAAAGAACCTAAAATATCTTCAACGGCTTTCATTCCATCACTTACCTGAACACTTTCTTTAATTTTTGAAGTAATGCGATAATCAGTATAATTGTGTTTGGGTGTATGACCTAAAGTTAGGATCCGCTCCGCAACCTCGTCTATTTTCAAAAGCAAATCATTGTATAACTCTTCAAACTTTAAATGCAGTTCAAAGAATTTTTCCCCTTTTATATTCCAATGATACCCACGGGTGTTTTGATAAAAAATAGAATAATTGGCTAAAAGTTCGTTCAGCTTTTCAGCCAAATGTGTTGCCTTGTCATTGTTTAATCCGATGCGGTTTGTATTATCCATTCTTTATTTTTTTAGTGAATAAATTACTATTTCAAAGGTCATTTTTATGCTTTTTTATTTCAGTAACACCAGTTACATGGGTTAAATTTCGTCTGCTCCTTTTCCAAATTTAAATCTTGCAAACAACTTGTAAACAAGCGCTACCAAGTTTTGCTTATCCCCTTAATTTGGCGGATAGGCGCGAATCAACAGCATTTATTTTTGTTGAATAGATACAGAATCACGGATGAAATAGGGTTAAGATTTTTAAGGGTTACAAATTCAAATATAAATAAAAAAGTCCGGATTTCTATCCGATTTCCCCAAATAATTCCCCTGTTTCAGCAGCTGCCACGGAAGCAATCCTTTGTTCCTGCTTCATCCTCCCTGATTTTGCCCGGCCATTATCCCGCAAAAATTCCCGTTCTTTGCACCCAAAATCAGTAGGCGATCATGGTTTCAGTTTCGGGTGTGGCAGTGGGTTTCAGCGGAGATTACCTGTTTGAGGACGTCACCTTTATGGTGGGCGTTAACGACAAAATCGGTTTGGCCGGCCGCAACGGCGCGGGAAAATCTACCCTCATGAAAGTGATGAGCGGGCAGCGCAAACCCGACCTCGGCGCCATCGCCATTCCCAACGCCGTACGCATCGGATACTTAGCCCAGGATCTGAATCCCAACTCGGCCCTCACCGTGATCCTGGAAACCAAAACGGCCTTTGCCGAACTGAACAAAATGGCCGCAGAATCGGCCAGGCTGCAGGAAGAACTGAACGTGCGTACCGATTACGAAAGCGAGGAATACATGAACCTGGCCATGCGCATGGCCGATCTGGAAACGCGCTACGGCATGATGGGCGGCTACGATTCCGACGAAAAAACCATTAAAGTGCTTAAAGGCCTCGGCTTTTCCGATGCCGACATGGACCGTCCGCTTTCCGAATTCAGCGGAGGCTGGCAGATGCGCGTGGAATTGGCCAAGCTGCTGCTCACCGAACCCGATCTGGTGCTGCTGGATGAGCCCACAAACCACCTGGATATTGAATCCATCGTGTGGCTGGAAAAATTCTTGAGTGAATATCCAAAAGCCGTAATGCTGGTGAGCCACGACAAAACCTTTCTGGATAAGGTAACCAACCGCACCATCGAAATTACG
Organism: Flavobacteriales bacterium; assembly: GCA_044345355.1. Classification (GTDB taxonomy): domain Bacteria; phylum Bacteroidota; class Bacteroidia; order CAIKAF01; family CAIKAF01; genus JAKRSD01. The sequence continues at coordinate 1,387 of JBIJBG010000214.1, read as the reverse complement.
GGCGGCACCATACAGGACTACAAAGCCAACTACACGAAATATTTAGAATTACGGACCGAAAGACGCGCCCAACAATCATCAGCCAAAAAAAATCAGGACAAGCAGATTGCCCAGATGGAGCGCAACATTGACCGTTTCCGGGCCAAGGCATCCAAGGCAAGCATGGCTCAGTCGCTCATCAAAAAGCTGGATAAAATAGACCGCATCGAAGTGGATGATGAAGATACCACCGCTATGCGTTTTCGGTTTCCCGAGGCGCACCACTCCGGCAAAGTGGTGATTACGGCTGACCGGGTATCGAAAAAGTACGGAGATAAATTAGTGATTCCGGAACTCTCGTTTACCGTAAACCGTGGCGACCGTATTGCGTTTGTTGGCCGCAACGGAATGGGAAAAACCACGCTGGCCAAAATGATGGCGGGCGATATTCCTTACGATGGGAAAATAGAATTCGGTTATAACGTGCTCATGGGTTACTTTGCCCAGCATCAGGCAAAGGAACTGGAAGGAAATAACACCGTGCTGGAGGAAATGGAAAAGGCTACTTCGCACAGCGATCTGTTTACCCGGGTACGCAGCCTGCTCGGGGCATTCCTCTTCAGCGGCGACGATGTGTACAAAAAAGTAAAGGTGCTTTCGGGCGGAGAAAGAGGCCGTCTGGCACTGGCCAAATTACTCACCGAACCGTTGAACTTTTTGCTGCTGGATGAGCCGACCAACCACTTAGACCTGCGCTCGAAAGAAGTATTGAAACAAGCACTGAATGACTTCAAAGGGACGCTCATCGTGGTTTCCCACGACCGGGATTTTCTGAACGGACTTACCGATAAAATTTTTGAATTCACGCCGGAAGGCATCAAAGAACACCTGGGCGGAATTGATGACTTCCTCGCACGTAAAGAGGCCGCTGATTTCCGCGCCATTGAAGGGGAGAAAACAAAACGGGCCGAGCAGAAAGAAGTTTTTGCCAATCAGCTGCATAAAGCAGAAACCGGATTATCCGCCGAGAAAAAACGGGGCGACGATAAAGAAGCGAAAAAGTTGAAGAACCGGATTGCCAAAGCAGAGGAAACCATCTCCGGTCTGGAAAACAAACTGGCTGAAATGGATGCCAGATTGCAAGATCCCGAATCCTACAAACAGTGTATGAATGATCCTGTTTTTTTTCAGGAATATAACAAAGTGAAAGCCGAATTGGAAAAGGAAATGGAGCTTTGGGAGAAAATGAATGGGGAATTTGATGATTTGGTGATTTGATAATTTGATAATTTGAAAATTGGACGAATATTTTCTTGATACCTGATACTAATAAAGATGAAACACATTATCCAAACCTCGCGCGGGGCTGCACCTATAGGTCCTTACAGCCGTGCCGTAAAGGCGGGTG
>JBIJBG010000052.1:0-10783 GCA_044345355.1 Flavobacteriales bacterium | reverse complement strand
AAAAATCTGCTTACGGATGCGGGGGCGGATTTTTCGCAGGTAGTAAAAGCGTCTATATTCCTGAGCGACATGGCCCATTTCGGGACCGTGAATGAGGTATATGCGCGCTATTTTTCCGGGGATTATCCCGCAAGGGAAACGGTAGCCGTGGCCGGTCTGCCCAAAAGTGCCAACGTGGAAATATCGGTGACGGTGTTTCTGGGTTAGTTTCCCTTCAGCACACGTGGTTTATTCAGTTCCAGAAGGAACAACTTGAACGGATTGCCTTTTCGGCCTTTTCTGCTGCCTCTTCGAAAACTGTCAAACCAGTATTTGGTGTAAATGGAGCTGTAAACGGCACATTGGTTGTGGTTAAATTTCCGTCCCGCATGCCGCAGTTTTACCGATTTACTGCCCCTGGCTTTCATGGCCTTATGGGCTGAAAGGGAGTTTTTGTAATATACCTGTTCGTCGGCCTGGCAATAGCATAACAATACGGGCTCTTCCGCTTTCCAATCGTGTACGTTGTTTTCTGCCAATAAGCGGCGGAATGAAAAATTTTCATCCCGTTCATAAGCGGTAATTACCTCATCCCGAAAAACATCTTTGGGGACTTTGGGCATTATCTTATTTACCTTACCCATGCCGTTTTTCCCATCAAAAAGAGGGGGAAGGAGGGTGTCGTAGGGTGCGCGGAAAAGTTCCGAAGGATTGTCAAAAAATCGATAAACGGTGTTATAACCGAATACCAGGTAGGGGAGATAACCCGGATGGGAATATTCCCTGTACATGGCTTCACTTTGTGCACCCGTCATGTCGTAGGCTCCCGACATGGGTGCGGACGCCCATATTTTGAATTCGTCTTTATGGCGCTCCGTAATGAATTTGTGAGCCGACATGGCTGCATGTCCGCCCTGTGAATATCCGGTCAGAAATATTTTTTCGTTGAAGTCCAAGCTCAATTTTTCGCGAAGCTGCCGCACCGCCCGGATCATGTCTATAGAGCTTTGTGCTTCCGTTTCGGCATGTTGGTAAGGATGCATCCCGGGGCCCTTGCCCAGACCGAAATAGTCCGGCATCAACACCAGATAGCCGTCAGCGGCAAACACCATGCAAATGGTCTGCTCGCCTTTCAGATTCAAGGGTCGGGCCTTCTCCAAATCAGTACCGTGATGATACACCAGCAGCGTACTTTTCCCTTTTTCGTATCCCCGCGGTATAAAGAGTAACCCGGATGCCGTGGTGGGTGTGCCGTCGGGCATAACAGATCCGTAGGTTATTTCCATGATTTCGATGCCGTTGTTGATGCGGGCAAAAAATCCGGGAATTTTACTTTTTTTCCAATGCGCTTCCACCTCCTCCTTAGAAAGAGACATCAGGGTTTCGGTGCTGATCGGTTCGCCCGAGGCAACCCCATTTGCGGAAAGAAAAAAAACGGCGGAAATAAAAAATAGTACCTGCTTCATGCGGCTGAAACGAAAGGGGGTGGACAAAAGTATAGGCGCCATTTCTTTTTTTTAAAAAATTCTGTGAATAGCATCAACGGAGATTTCAAGTGGAAGGAAAAAGAAACAGCAGGCCAACCGATAATCAATATCCAAAGATTTCCTCCGTTTTTACCGTGCGCACGCCCGCATCTTCGGAACGGATGGCGCGCTTATCCAGTGTATTCATATCGCCGAAAATAATCAGCGTGCGGTTTTTTCGTGCAATATATTCCGACTGGAATTTCTCCATGTCTGTCTGGGTAATGGCCGGTACTTTTTCAGCTACGATCTGATTTACCGGTCTGTCTAATCCCAAACGTTCGGAACGCAGGTATTCATTCAGGATGCTCATGCCTGTGATGCGTGATGAGCTGATGCTGTTGAGCAGGGAGGCCTTGGCGGCAGTAAACTTTCCCGAAGACTTCGGCATTCTGGCAATCAGGCCTTCCATGGCATTTATGGCTTCCGGCATTTTGTCGGCCTGGCAACCGATGTACGCATAAAACCGGAACGGATGACGCGCCAAAGAAGGCACGGCATAGGTACTGAATGTGCTGTAAGCTAACGCCTTGCTTTCCCGTATTTCCTGAAATACCACTGAGGACATGCCGCCTCCGAAATACTCGTTATACAAATTTACCATGGGAATCCATGAGGCATTAAACGGCTCTCCGTTGAACACCCAAATAAGATCGGTCTGCACCTTTTTGAAATCTACCAGCATATATTCGGGTTTTGACACGGTGCGTAAACGGTACTCGGGCATTTTCACCTGAGCGGGAGGCGCAGGTAACGAAGCGGGAACGGGACGCACCGAATACAGTGAGGAAATAAAATCAGGCATTTCCTGCGGGCCGTAATACAAAATGCGGTAGCCGGTATTCATCAGCAAACCAAGGAGCTCAGTAAGTTCACCCACCTTTACGGTATTCAATTCTTCATCCGAGAAAACATCGTTTACCGGGTTTTTTCCTTCATACAAACCGAACGAATATAACCTGGAAGAGATGCGATCGGGATTCATTTTTTCATCGTTCCGTGCTTTCAACATCAATTGCTTTACGGTAGCTAATATATTTTCATCAGCCTGTAGGTGGTTAAGCTTGTTTTGAAACAAAGTAAAAGAGGGTACAAAATTTTCCTGAAGCCCGGAAAGACCGATCCATGTTTCATCTTCGCGCACCGACAAATACATGTCGGCAGCCAATTTATACAACTCTTTATCAAATTGTTCCGCAGAAAGGTTTTTGGTTCCCGCATATCCGAAATACGATTCCAACACCCGCATCAGCGGGGTGTAACGGAAACCGACGGGAATGACATAATACATGGAAAACAACCCGTTTGTCGTATTTTTCACCGCAAGGACTTCGTTATTTTCCACCCGGTCTTTGATTATGTCTTTTTTAAAGTCGGGAAATACGGGAGTTATTTCAGCCGTTTTCATGGCTTTAATTTCTTTTACAAAGGCCGATTCCTTGTCTCGGTTTACTTCAACAGGGGTAATGGGAGGCTTGGGAACCTTATTCGCTCCTGAAGTTTCACCGGTCCGCTTATACACGATTACAGGAGCATCCGCCAGGCTCGCCTTAGCGTAGGCGGCCATTTCACTCACCGTCAATTTCGCCTTGCGCTCATCGGCCGTTACGGCCTGAAGGCGATCTTTACCTGTTATAAACTCATCCAATAAATCGTAAGCTCTTCCGGCATTGCTCTCAGCGGTCTGCATTTCGCTTCGGCGGTTGTTATTCACGATGGCTTTAATCAGATCTTCCTCAAACTTTCCTGATTTTAATTTCTCCACCTGTGCCAAAATCAAATCCTTCACCTGCTCCAGGCTTTGGCCTTCCTTGGGTATCCCCGAGAAATACAGCATCGAATAATCTTTGAGAATAAAAGCACCCGCATCGGCAGAAAGCACTTCACCGCGGGTAACCAGTCCGTCGAGCAGGCCTGCTTTACCGTTGGAAAGCAGATCGGCCAATATTTCCAATTTTTCGGTTTGCGGATGGGCCGCACCCGGGAAGCGGAATCCGAACATCACATATTCACTTTCGGGGCCATACACGGAAATTTCCACCGGTTTAGTGATTTTTTCTTCGGGCTTAAATGTGTATTCAGGTACGGGTTTAGGCTGCATGTAAGCAAAATGCTGATCTACGCTTTTTACCACGGCATCGGGATCAAAATCACCCGAAAGAATGATGACCATGTTATTGGGCACATAGTACGTTTCAAAATATTTCCGAATTTCTTTGAGCGATGGATTTTTCAGGTGCTCTACGGTACCGATGGTGGTCTGCAGTCCGTAATTGTGGCGGCGGAACAGCGCACCCAGAAGAGAATCCAATGCTTTCTCATCATCGCTGTCGAGCGAAATATTTTTCTCTTCGTACACGGCTTCCAGTTCGGTGTGGAAAATGCGGAACACGGGATTGCGGAAACGCTCGGCCTCCACTTTGAGCCAAGGTTCAATTTTGTTGGAGGGCACATCGTTGATGTAAGCCGTTTCCTCAAACCAGGTGAAGGCGTTGGTACCTTTGGCTCCCAGGTTCGCCATCAGGTTATCATATTCGTTGGCGATGGCAAACTTGGCCGCTAATCCGGAAACCGAATCAATCTGCCGGTAAATTTGGGCACGGGCATCCTGCTCGGCAGTTTTGTTATAAACTTCGTATAAATTATCAATTAACTGAAGCAGGGGCATTTCTTTTTCGCGGTTCAGCGTGCCGTATTTATCGGTGCCTTTAAACAACATGTGTTCCAGGTAATGCGCCAGTCCGGTGTGGTTGGCGGGGTCTGTTTTGCTGCCCGCTTTTGTGGCGATTATGGTTTGCAGGCGGGGTTCTTTTTTATTCACGCTGGTAATTACGGTGAGTCCGTTCCGGAGGGTGTAAAACCTGGCTTCCAGCGGATCGCCCGAAACATAACGGTAGGTGTAGCCTCCAGAAACGGCTTCTTTCCACTCGGCCTTTTTCTGAGCAAAAAGCGCCGAAGGCAATACAAACAATAGAATTGTGGCAAAAAACAGCTTTTTCATGTTCTTATGATTTATTAATCTTCCAAATGGTGTTGGAAGTGGTTTTACTTAGAGAAATTACTTCGGGGTGCACGTTATATTTGGCTGCCCAATCAACTAACATTTTGCCCGAAAAAAAGAACAAGGGATTCCGGGTTTTGTTAAATTTTAAAATGCGTGTACTCCACCGCTCGGTTTCAAGGGTTTTTTCATGTCGCGCATGGGAAGAGTCACCGTCTCGAATCAACAGTACACCGCCTGAATCAAGCGCCGCAAAACAACGATCTAACAAAAGAGTCTGCTTGGCCGGTTCAAGGTAATGCAACACATCGCTGAGCACGATGCCCGCGCAAGCGGAGGGACTGAATTGGTTAAGATCAGCCTGTTCAAACTGAAGTTGATCGTTTTTTGAAAAACGGTGGGCAGCGGTCATGATTTTTTCTTCGTCATAATCACATCCGATTATTTGTCTTTTTTCGGAAGCAAATGAAAGCATATAACTCATGAATCCATAACCGCATCCAAGATCGTATATTTTTCCCGTTTTGGGTAAATGCCGGTGAAAAACGGAATAATAATTTTCCAGCCGGATTTTGACGAAACAGTACCATTCAATCGCAGGTGTCAGAAATAAATAATTATGAAGAAGACGGTCGCGGTGAAAGCGCATGCCCGCTTTATTTTCACGCAAATCATCATAGGCTTCGCGCATGAGCGAAACGATGGATTTGGTGCGTTCGGCATAGCCGTTTCCGTAGGAAACATCGTCTGCTGAAATCCGGGGCAATATGCTTACATGCATGTCGGCACGGCGGCCCCAGAATTCATTTTTTCGTAAAAAATCTCCGGTACCGAATATCACCATCGGAAGAATATCCGCACGGGTTTCTTCGGCCACTTTAAATGCCCCTTTGTGGAACCTTTGGATACGGTATTCGGTGCTCCGGGTTCCCTCCGGGAAAATGGCCACGATATTGCCTTCGTCCAGAAGTTTTTGAATTACCGGAGTCATGTTTTCCACGCCCTGCGAAACATCCAGAAATCCGGCCATGCGGCTTACGGGACCGAAAATGGGGTTATTATAAATGCGGTTATTGGCCGTAAGCACGATGCGTGGGGATAGCGAAAATAAATACACCACGTCGATAAATGATTGGTGGTTGGCCACCAGAATGGCGGGTTTGTTGAATTTTTCAGCCTCTGTGTTATATACTTTTTTTCTGTTCCAAAATACCACCCCGATGTATATCCGTGCCCAAATCATCAGCCAGATGCGTACCAATCGGGTGCGTATGCGCCTGGGCAGGAAAATGGAGGCGGAGATGAGCAAACCAACGGGAAGAAAATGCAAAAAGCCCGACACCAACATAAACCAAGCCCATAACGTGGGTAAAGCATTGCTGAAGGTAAGCGGCTGAATGCCCCGGCTTGTTTTGGAGGTGATGAGCAGGCGGAACATCCAGGGAAGAAAAGCGTACGAAAGAAACAACACGGTGGCGATTCCCGCCACACCCATGGCGGCTATTGATTTTAGTGCGGGATGACCGCTCAGGCCCAAGGCGCCTACACCGAGTAAGGTGGTGAATGCCGATAAAAATACCGAGGTTTTATAACTTTTCAGGTTGTTGGTTCCGAAACGATAGTCCTGAAGTAAACCGTTCAAAACAAAAATGCAGTAATCATTCCCCAGTCCGAAGACAAAGGTACAGATGATGATATTGACGATGTTGAATTTAAGTCCCAGAATACCCATAAAACCCAAGGTCCATACCCAGCTTAAAATCAGTGGAATGTAAGTAATGGTGGTAAGTTCCAAACGACCGCTTGAGAGGAACAGAATGATAAAAACCAATACGGCCGAAATGCCCAGCAGGGTATCCAGATCCACCCGTACGATTTCGATCAGGTCGGCCACCAGTTTTTTTCGTTCAAACAGAAAAGTCCCTTCCGATTCCTGAAGTGCATTATACACGGCGGGTTTGTTTTTTTCCTGGACGCGCAACACGGTTACGGTGCTCACCCCCGATGGACTTTCATTCACCAACTCACCGAGGAAATTTTCCTGTAAAGGCGCAAAGGAATCCATATCCACGGGTTGGAATGGCTTCTCCAGCAGATTAAAAAAGAGCCGGAAAGCACCTTCTTTAAATCCATATTCTTTGGCTGATTTTTTTATTTCATGTATAACAAGTTCTTTTTTTTCGGGTGTCCAAAAGGCGTTCCATCGATTAATTTTTTGTTGTTGGGCTTTTTTCGTGGGCATTAATTCCAAAGGCCCTGAAACGCCGGCAATCAGGCTGTCGCGCCGCAACCGGGAAATGATGTCGGAGTAGGCATCCAAACGTTGCATGGCCTGCTCCGCATCGCTGCCCGAAGTAATCAGGAACAAGGCTTTTTTCGACACATCGCTTCCTTGGCTGATGAAGGCTTCCGACTCACCCAAATGCTTGGGCATGTAACTGAAATTTTCAGGATTATCTTCGAAATCGGGGGAATGGAAAAAAATCAGGCATACGGCCGTAAAAATCAATCCACCGGTTATAACAAACCGATTTCGGTGGTATGAAAATCCGGCAATACGTTCCACCCAATTGCTTTTTATTTCCGACACATGCTGTTTTGGAGCTTTCAACAGATGCGGCAAAATCAGCAGGGAGGAAATGGCCGCGGTAAATACACCCGTTCCGGCAAAAATGCCTAGATCGCGCAGGGCTTCCGAATTAGTGAAGAGCAGGCAATAAAAGGCGCAGACGGTGGTAAAGCTGCTCAGCAGCATACCGCCGGTGATATCATCCAGTAATTTTTTGATGTTGCGTACTTCGCGGAAATGGGTAAATACATGCAGCGAATAATCAATCGTAATGCCGAGCACCATGCCGCCCACGCCCATGGCAATGGAGGAGGCGGTTCCCTTCATTAAATATAACATCAAAAATCCGGCAGAGGCGCCTATGGCCGCAGGAATGATGAGAATAAAATAATAAAAGGGAGTCCGATAAAAATAGAACAAAAACAAAAAGAGAAAAATGCCGACTGCCGATAGAATAATCCCGATATCCAATTTAATGCGGGATGCATTGGCCGCCGCAACCAGGGGTGAACCGAAATAATGAATTTTTACGCCGAAAGTATTTTCAGTTTCCTCGGAAAACGTGGCCAATTTATCGGCGAGTTTCCCGTTGGGTCCTGTTTTTCGGGCAGAATAGGCCGGTTGCAGGTAAATCATCAATTGGTTTCCGTCAGCAGAGAAAATGCCATCCTCACGGATCTGCATGCCTCCCTCGGTTTGCAACGATTGCAGACGACGCAGTGCACGGGGCGTGATGGAAAGCGGATCACGCAGGAAGGATTTTTTCAGGAAAGATCCGGCAGGTGAAAGCAAAGCCCGGTAACCTGTGCCCACCGCCCGGTCAATTTTCTCAGGAGTAAGCAGCGAATCAATGGATGTATAGTCTGCCGAATCAAGATAAAGCGGCAGGTGTTCGTAAAAGAAATCAAATGCATCGCTGATCTGCTTATCATCGGGCCGAAACAAAATGTCCCGGAGATACTCCGGCTTCAGCGTTTCCAATTTGGTGAACAGATATTCTCCCGCATTCGTCAGTACTTCTGAATCTGTTTTTTCACCGTTGTCCGCAGATATAGAAATAATGATTTTATCGGTGAAGGAAACCTGTTCCATGACCCGGTTAAATTCCTTTGCCTTTTCATCGGCCGGCATGACCTGGGTGATATCCTCTTCGTATTCCAGCCTGAATGCAGTCCATGTGCCGGCTCCTATGAATAACGCCGTCATAAGGAACAGCCACCATCGGCGTGTTTCAAAAAAAGAATAGACGGCTAAAAACAAACGGGCCATGACGGGCAAAAATGCAAAAATGTTTCCATCAGGGGCAGCTCAAGGCAAGCATTTGCTCAAAAACGGCCTGCCATTCTTTCCATTCGAAGCGGTTATTTACGGTGTGATTATGCCAGAGGGGAACAAATACCCCATTTTGCTGTCGGGTAGTATGGATGAGCGATTCCGCCTTATTGATCGCTTCTTCCGGACTCAGTTTCAAGTATTCATGCAGTGTTCCGTCCATACACGAGAAGGGGAAAACGGTCAGTTCCGAAAAGGCATCCCGTTTCAGGTCGTACCAAAGGAAAGGTCTGCATGTACCTGCGCGGTAACCGGTTTGTGAGGCCCAGCCCATGCTGTATTCTTCTCGAATACCGAGCTCTTCAAGCCGGCGGTAAGTTTCTGGAAAACGAAGCATGAGAAAATGCTGCCTGGAGGCCCTGACAGGCTCTCCCACGATGTCTGAAAGTAACTCATATTCCCGGCGGAGCAAGTCGGGATTTTGGTTCGATGCGAACGAAGGATGCAGCCCTACACGCGCTTCGCGGGCCAGAAAACGGATCAGATTTCGGCCCTCGGAATGTTTGAAATTCAGATTCACGTCGTACCCGTTTGCGTAGGAACCCATCTGAATAAAAAAGAGCGGCTTGAGTCCCAGAGAGCGGCAGGTTTGGAGTATGTATCCGAAGGTGTCGTATGGGTCGGGCTCTTGGCCTTTGAAAAAAGCGATGCGGCTGCGGAATCGTTCCCGGTCGTTGAACCCGTTTTTCAGGAGTCCGCCGGCGTTTTTCCAAAACCCTTTTCCGCGGAAAGCATAGGTGTGGTCAACGTCAAACGTGGGTATGCAGGCATAACGGTTTTCGGCGGCATATACGCCCTGAAAAGCCTCATCGAACCAATTGTCCACAGTGGCTTCCTCCGCTTTTCCCTGTTTCACGCGCAAGGCCATTTCAGCCGGGAAACGGCCTTTTTCGTCTTGGTGGGGAAGGTTATATTCTTCGGCCCGCTGCAACTCGGCAAAGATGGCTTCCGCCTCAGAAGGCAGGTAATCGCCTGCTTCGGGGAGTCGCCCGAAAAAACTGAAAAATATGCGTTCCGCCGCCTGCATGAATCAGTTTGGCGAAAGATGATTAAGCACCTGTTTTAACATGGATTCTGCGGCGTTGCCGTTGCCGTAAAGTTCGGGATAGGTAGATTGCTTCCGTTCACTGAACCGCTGAAATTCGGTAAAGATCTTGTCGGAATCAGCGTCAACGAGAGCACCGTTGCCTGTATCGATGATTTCTATCCACTCGGTTTCGGGACGAAGCACTATGCAGGGTTTTCGGAAAAAATAGGCTTCCTTCTGCACCCCTCCGCTGTCGGTTATAATCAGGCCGGCTTTTTTCTCCAGCATGATCATATCGAAAAAAGAAACGGGCTCCATAATCCGGATGTTGGGATGGGGTACATGGCTTAAGCCGGTAAGCTGTTTTCGCGTACGCGGATGAATGGGCAACAGAATAGGCATGCCGGTTTCCGCTATCCGTTTCAGGCCGTTGAAAATAGTTTCCAGCCGCTCGGGGCGGTCTGTATTAAAATCGCGGTGGATGGTACAGAGCACAAAGGGTTCTCCGGGAACTTCCACGGTACTTTCTTTTTCGGCCACTTCCGAAAAGAAAAGCGAATTGTCATACATGACGTCGCCTACGTTACTTACTAACGGATTATCTGCTGAAACCGGCTTTGAGGCATCGTGACGGAACCCTTCTTTTTCCAGATTTTTCAGTCCTGCATCAGTAGGAGAAAATAAGAAAGTGGATACGTGATCGGTGCAGATGCGGTTGATTTCCTCGGGCATGGATTTGTTGTACGAGCGTAAGCCTGCTTCCACGTGAATTACGGGAATATGCAACTTGGCTGCGGCAAGTGCACCTGCCAGGGTGGAGTTGGTATCACCGTAAACCAGCAGGGCATCTATTTTTTGGGAGAGCAGTACGCCTTCAATCTGTTTCATCATTTCTCCCGTTTGCAGTCCGTGAGATCCGGAGCCTACATTCAGGCGGAAATCGGGCAGGGGAATCTGCATTTGGGTAAAAAACACCTCACTCATGTTTTCGTCGTAGTGTTGCCCGGTATGCAGCAGATATTCTTTAATCTGCCCCGAAAAACGGGTGCGTATGGCACGGCTCACCGCTGCCGCCTTGATAATCTGCGGACGTGCTCCAACGATGGTGAGGATGGAAATCATAACACAAAGAAAAGCAATTATTCGAGTGGCTGCGCGTAAGATATTTTAGCAATTATAGTCCGATAGGAAGAAAAAGCCCGGTGTAAATTTTCTGAGAAGGAGGCGTTATTAAGTCAATAAGATGTCCTGAATGCCTTCAGGAGCAGCAAAATCGAGCAAGGTATATCAACATAGGGGAATGGAACGGTTGCTCCTAAAACGCCTGTCCGGCATTCCTTCTGATTCTG
>JBIJBG010000049.1:0-10954 GCA_044345355.1 Flavobacteriales bacterium | reverse complement strand
TCATGTAGCTCTTTTATTTCATCAGGAAGAATGGTCCCTCCCCCTCCGCCGAAAATACGAATATGCCCTGCTCCGCGTTCTTTGAGCAGATCGTGCATGTATTTAAAATACTCCATGTGACCGCCCTGATAACTGGTCATGGCGATGGCATGGGCGTCTTCCTGTATGGCCGTATTCACCACTTCCTCCACACTTCGGTCATGGCCCAGGTGAATCACTTCGGCTCCCGTGGCCTGAATGATCCGACGCATGATATTGATGGCCGCATCGTGCCCGTCAAAAAGACTGGCTGCCGTAACTATACGAATTTTATTTTGGGGGATATATGGTGCTTCGTTTTGCATAATCGGCAAATTAAACGGACAAATATAGCCAAATCAATATTTAAGATCAGGCACGCCTTGAATTGACAGGGAACTGATTTAGATGCATCAGCCAAAGTTATTACCTTAGCCATTCAAAATCACCCCGCTTGAATCGATTGCATTCCTTCCTGAAGTCATGTCTGCCCTTTTTCTTTTGGGTATAATATTCCGGTTTGCCTCTGCATGCCCAGGAAGAATCCGGAAATTCCGTTTATGCTTTGGTTATCGGGGTTTCCATGTATTCAGATCCGTCTTTTAAACCGCTGAATTATGCAGACGATGATGCCCTGTGGTTTCAGCAGTTTGTCAAAAACAAACTGAGCAAACCCTCCGATGAAAATAATATCAGGAAAAAAGTAACAGCCGGAGATACGGTATATTTTTATTTCTGAGACTACGCTGTATTAACCATCATTTTGGAATCCGGAAATTTGGAAAAAGCCATTTTACTCGGCATGGAACTTACTTCAGATCAACTGGCCGTCGGTTATTTTGATCATCTCCGCAATACCAAGCGTTTTAAAAAATTAGTACATTCACCTCGGTAAATCAATAAATTATCATGAAAAAACAACTCACACCCCTTCTGTTTTTCGCGGCATTATGCTTCGCATGCCTACCTGCGTTTACGCAATACGGCACGGGAGGAACCCTCTCCTCCGGCAAATCATCTCAATTTTCAAAACCGGCTTTTGAGGGACTGGGGTTTTCAGCATCACTTCCCTCCTCATCCTCATTAAAGAAATATGCGCCCATGGCCAAATCCCAAGGTGTTTATCCATCCTGCTCCGGATGGGCTACGGCATACCAAGCCATGACCATTCATTATGCCAAGGCCAATAACTTGACCCACAAAAGCCATATCACGGCGCACTCCTTCTGTCCTTCGTATGTATATAACAAAATACGCCCCGAAATTAAAGATTGCGGAGCCGGAAAACCGGTGGACGAAATGCTGATGCTGATGATAACCGAAGGAGCCAAGAAATTTTATCTTCCCCTTATGGGATGTGGGGTTCAGGTAAGCAGCGAATTTGTAGAAGCGGCCAAAAATTATCAATTAAAAGATGCCTATATTTTGTTTGATTGGCCGGCCGATATTCCCGTCTATAACAATGATCTTGCAGATGCGTTCCGGAGGTATTTTGCAGCGAAACCCAAAAAAGATGTAAATGTCATTAAGCAGGCCATTGCAGAGGGTTATCCGGTCATTATCGGAGCAGCTCTGCCCACCTCTTTCTATGACGTAAATACCGAAATTTGGATGCCTACACCTGCCGAATCAGCCAATCCCGCAGCTGCGGTTATGGATAACACCGGAGCACACAGGCTGCATGCCATGACCATCGTAGGATACGACGACACCAAGAACGGAGGCTCTTTTGAGGTCATGAACTCCTGGTCTGAAGGCTGGGGAAACAAAGGATTTTTCTGGATTCGGTATTCCGATTTTAACACATTTGCAATCAGTGCTTTTGCCATGGAGCCGACTCCTTATGATCCCTCTTTAAATACCAAAACGGGATGTGTCTGGGGCGACTGCCGGGATGGTTACGGATTTTACCGTTCAAACAGTATGAATACCTATGAAGGCTATTTTAAAAGCGGAGTCTATCAGGGATATGGTATTTATACCTGGAAAGATGGCGCTGCTTACGCAGGCCAATGGAATAAAGGAAAACGCGAGGGCGAGGGTACCCAATATTTTGCCGATGGATTCTTTGGGCACGGTACCTATTCCGGAGATCAATTAATAACCGGCTATTCCCAATTTAATACCAGTTCGGGCGATACCTACAAAGGCACGCTCAAAAATGGGGTTATCGACGGCTGGGGATTATACACATTTGCCAACGGCATAAAATATCTGGGATTCGTGGAAAATGGAAAATTCAACGGACTCGGAAAATATTCCTGGCCGGACGGAAATCAATATCTGGGCTATTTCGAAAACGGAAAGCGAAACGGAAAAGGCGTTTACATAACAAAAGATAAAAAAGCACTTGCCGGGGATTGGCTCAATGACCAATTCACCTCCGGAAAATCGTTCGGATTTGCCGGAGAGGCCGAAACGCCGACTCCTGAAATAAAGCTGGCATCAAGTTTATACTTATCGGCCGATTGTATTTCCGGTAATTGCTTAAGCGGTAACGGAACCCGCTCCATGCCCGACGGTACCAAATACATGGGTGACTTTACTGACGGACTGGAAAACGGCAGAGGCATTAAATATTATTTTGACGGTGAATACGAAGGCCTTTGGGTTCAGGGAATGCGAGAAGGTGTGGGTACATTTCGCTTAAAAGATGATTTCAACGTAATTGGCGAATTTCACAATGAAGAGTTGGACGGTTATGTTTTCTTTTATGACAATACGGGCAAAATGTTTGTCGATTTTTTCCGAAATGGAAAAAAAGTGTTCCGCATAAACGAAAATGCCGCCATCCCTTCTTCCGGAGTGACATCCCGGGCTATGGATAAAACCATGTCAGAGATGGTAGTACCCGACGGAAACTGATTCTTATGAAGCAGCTCCTTCTTGCGGTTTTTCTGAGCAGCCTTTCAATAAGTTCATTCGCTTCCGGGGCGGAAAATTGCCGGTCAGTTTTTAATAGATTGCTGGCATCCATGGAAAATACCGGAATTCCCAAACCTGTTCTCCAAATTGTGCGCAATGATTATCTGATTGCGAAAACCTTTCCTTCTGGCGAAGTAAAAGTTGGCTTGAAATTCGTTGAAAATTGCCGCTTATTCGGAAAGGATTCGCTTAATGCGTTGGCCCATGTATTATCGCATGAACTGGTGCATTACTACCGAAAACACTTTTGGGCCCAGGGCTTCGGAAGTGCATTTGCCGACAGTGATTGGGGAAAAAAAATCGCGGAGGATGAGGCGAACCGTGCCTTCATGGAGTTGTATGAAACCCAGGCCGATCAGCTGGGAATGCTATATGCCGTCAATGCAGGATTCAATACGATGGGTGTAGCTCCGCGCCTGCTGGACAGCCTGTTTGTATGGTTTCACCCTTCCAATCCGGATCTGCCCGGTTATCCGCCTCTGGCCGAACGCAAAAAAACAGCGGAAATCTCTGTGCAATTTATTACCTCGCTTCTGCCCGCCTTTGAAATGGCTAAAATGATGCAAAGCACGGCATGTTTATACAGTGGCGACATACAGGCCTACCTCCTCGATTTCTGCGGATATGCCTACGAACATATTTTGGCTTCGGATATCCGAACGCCGGAAATGCTCAATAACATAGCCCTGGTGCACATACTTAAATCAAACCGCCATAATCCGTCCGTGGCGGCTTCCCTGAAATTACCCCTGATTTTGGACGGAAAATCCATTCTCTATGAAATTTCGGGAACAAAAGGAGATTTGTCAGGTCCGGGTAACGACCGAGGGTCTGACAAATTAGCCGCCGAAACAAAAGCTGCTCTGGAAAACCTGGATGCGGCACTGAATATAGATGAATTGTATTGGCCGGCTGCGGTCAATAAAGCGGTCTTGTTTTTAAAAATGGGAAAATTCGGCAGTTTTGACGACCTGCTCACCGAAAAAACCCTGACCCATGCCATCGAAAAAAAACTGTTCCCCGCATGGTACATTCCGGAGCTGACTGCGGTGCGAAATTTCCTGAAGGAAGAAAAGGCTGAGGCAAAGAAAAAGTTTTCCGAAGCTGTCAAAAAAGGATCTCCCACGGCAACGGACAACCTGAGCCTGCTGGAAGGGAAAGTAAAATCACCCGAATCCCGCTCGTCAGAATGGAATCCCGACACCAGCGAAATCTGGAACGGCCGTTTTGTGGGTTTTTCCCTACGCGATTTCAGTATGGATACAGAACAGATGCTTGTGTTTCACAATCGGAGCGGACACATTCTTTGGCAGGAATACAAGGGCTACATGCTCTATGAACTGACACCGAAAATCGGGTTTTGTCCTTTCAAAAAAGTAAAATTCGCTTTGGCGGCAAACTCCGCCCAGACCACATCCAAAGGAATAAAAAAAGGGAGCAGTCTCGAAGATATAAAAGCCGGCTATGGGATACCCGATTATTCAGAAAGGGGAACCTCCTATCTCATCAGCGGATATATGCGTCACCGCCTCATGTTCAGATTAAATCCCGAAACCGGAAAAGTGGTTGACTGGTTCTACTTTTCAGTAAAATAGAAGGCCTTAGCCGGGAATAGTTACTTTTGGGCTCATTTTGGTCGCTTTGAACGAGAGAAAAATTGCATTCATTATCAACCGGGGATCAGGTAATGTGCTCCGTAGGGTGGAAAAAGCCCATTTGAAGGAATACCTGCTGAAAAAAACGCCCTTTGAAGTTTTTGAACCGCAAAATGCCGAAGATTCGGCTGCCATTACCCAAGATTTGGTGTCCAAAGGTTACCATGCCGTATTTGCCTGCGGAGGCGACGGAACACTCAATACCATTTCGGCCCGACTGATTCACACCGAAACTGCCTTGGGAATCATTCCTTTGGGAAGCGGAAACGGATATGCCCGCCACCATAAAATTCCGATGCGCTGGAAAAAAGCCATACGTGTGGCTTTTAAACACAAAGAAGTGATCTGCGATACCGGAACCATCAACGGCAAGCATTTTATCAACGTGGCGGGAGTGGGTTATTCGGCCCATATCGCCAAGCAATTTAAACAGGAAAAAGGACGCGGCTTCTGGGGCTATGCCAAAGTAATCCTCAAAAATCTGCAGCTGGATCACCGGCATTTTAAACTTACCACGGAAAACGAATGCTGGGAAGGTGAAGCCTTTTCGGTAGAATTTGCCAACGGTTCGCAATGGGGGGCCGACGTAAAAGTTGACAATAACTGCCGCACGGACGACGGTGTGTTCACGGTAATTGCCTTCAAGAAAGTAAACCTTTTCCGCATGTCGGTTTTGGCCCTGAGGCTGTTGTTGAATATTTCTGAAAACGAACCCAAAATCAAACGGATCCGCGCCAAAAAAATCGTCGCTGAGTACGAGGATATTCTGCCCTTGCAGATTGACGGAGATTATGCCGGAAAATCGAAAGGCAAAGTGGAAATTCACATACTCCCTTCCGCGTTGAAAGTTTGGACTCCGGCGTAATGATTAACTTTAGGCGGTAAACTGTATTCGGATTATTTCCGTTAATTCTTGGAATTGCGAAAAAAAATAAAACCCCTTTTAACAAAAATCCTGTCGGTATTGGGCGGGATTCTCAGCATTTCCATAATCATTTGGCTAATCGGCTTCCTCTTTGCAGAACCCTTTATGGAAAAGCAAATCAGAGAAACGTTCCGTGCACGTGCCGGAGGAAAATACCTGCTGGACTTTGACGAATTTTCCATCGCCTACCAAAACCGGGGAATACAGGCAGAAAATCTGCGCCTTTACGTGAATCCCGACAGCCTCGGCTCATTCGAAAACCAAGACGTGTTCTCCTTTTCCTGCAAACAGATTCAAATCAATAAACCCCACTGGTTTTCCATTCTTTTCAAAGGAAGAATAGCCGCAGAAGAAGTGCGCATCACGGAGGCCCGGTTAACCATGAATAGAAGCCGCGTAAGGCCAGAAAAAAACGGCGACAAAAAACCGGCTTTTGAAGGAGTTGAATTTTACCGGATTCTGGTAAATGAGGGAGCAGCTGTCATCAAAGAAAAAGAAAGCGGACGCCTGTTATTCTCCTCGCCTAAATTCAATATTTTCTGTGAGGATTTTTTGCTTTCTCCGGGACTTATTCCCACCTACCGCTACTTCGCCTTTGAAGGGCATAAAAACGCCATGACCCTGTTTGGCGGAAATGAGATGCGCATAGGCGATTTATTCATTGCGGGCGGCGCAAATTATACAGGGCTCAATGCTTCCGGCTTGGACATACGCGATGTGGATGATCCGCTCCGCCAAAAATTAAAGCTCGGAAAAGAATGGCAATTTTCCGTAGAAAGAATCAGTCTGGAAACGCCTTCCTTACTCCGGATGATTGAAGACATTTCAGAAGGAAATCTGCAGCATTTACGCATCAACAAACTGCTGCTTACGCGACCTTTTCTGCACTACCGCACACGCAAAAACCAGGCACCGGTCCATCAGCAAAAAAAGCCGGAGCTGCACCCGTTTCCCAAACCATTCCATTTTCCGGAAATCGAACGTTTGGGCGTTTACGACGGATGCATTTTATGGACGGAATCAGGCGCTGAAAGACCGATTGTATCTATCCGGGAATTGGATTTTACCGTTACCGGAATCCGTCCGGCGGTAAACAGATGGATTCCCATGGTTTACGAAACAGGTGAATTTTTTTCAGGTCCCACGGAGGTTACCCCGGCAGGATGGGAATATACGTTTTCCGCGGAGCGGGGTCATTATCGCAGCGTAACCGATTCGCTTACCGTTATCGGAATTAAGGCCATGCCCCATAAAAGTCTGGATTCATTTCATCTGGATAAGACCTGGCGGATTGATCGTTTTGAATTTACCGCAGACACCCTGTTGGTGGCCGACGCCCATCTGCCTAAATTCGGATTGGACGGAACCTGTGCTCCCGATACGGTACTTTTCCTCAATCCCGTTTTGAAATCGTATACCGACAAAAGACTACAACACCATCCGAGTTATACGAAACCCTTCCCGGTACAAATCCTGAGGAGCATACCGGGAAAATTTGACATTAAACTGATTGAATGCAGAAATGCCAAAGCCGAATACAGCGAAAAAGTGGCCGGAACTCCCGGAATAGGCACCCTGCGTATGGAAAAAGGTCTGTTCAGGGTAACGGGAATAAAAAGTCAGTTTTCAGAGAAGGATACCGTGGTTCTTGATTATTCCTTTTCGTTCGGGGGAGAAAGCAGGGCAAAAATGCGCGTAGTTATTCCTCTCGTTTCAGACCGCGAAATTCAATATGTAAACGGTGAGATCCATCATCTGCCCTTCAAAACGCTCAATTCCATCACGGAAAACACCGTTTTGTTCGGTTTTGGCAAAGGAGATCTGGATTCTTGCCGGTTCCGTTTTTTTGCAGAAAACGGACAATCACGCGGCACATCCTACTTTTATTACAACAACCTGAAAGTAAAAATATACAAGGTGATGGATGTCCCGGCCTACGGATCCAAAATACTGATGGGCAAGGGATTTTTAACCCTTGCCGCCAATCTGTTGATTATCAAAAACAACCCTACACCCCAACAATATTCCATTGCCGGACCGATTGAATTCAAACGCGACAAACTCAAAGGTCCGCTGAATTTTTGGGTAAAGAGCATCATGACGGGATTGATGAATACCGTGGTGGATGATATTTCCGGCTTACAAGACCTTCAGGAAGAAATTTCCGAGCTAAAAACTTCTTCCCAAAGCGGTCTGCTGAGTAAAATGAAAGCAGACCCCGACAAACGAAAAGCTCGGCGCGTGGCCAGAGAGGCAAGAAAAGCTATGAGCGCGGGTGGAATGAAGTAATTGTTTCCCGAAGATATTCCCTGTCCAAATGAGTGTAAATTTCGGTAGTGGTTATGCTTGCATGGCCCAGCATATCCTGAACGGCCCTCAGATCGGCCCCGCCTTCTACCATGTGGGTGGCGAAAGAGTGACGCAGTGTATGCGGAGAAATATTCTTGGAAATACCGGCCTTTGCCGCCAATTCCTTCACCACCATAAAAACATACACCCTGGAAAAAGGCTTACCGGAACGATTTAAAAAAAAGTAATCTTCACAATGGGCTGCCGCCGTCTGATGTTGCCGGTCATGCACCCAAAACGAATCCAACTGCTTCAGCGCCTCTCCACCGATGGGCACAAAGCGCTCCTTATCCCCTTTTCCCGTTACCTTCAAAAATCCGTCGGACTTATAAAAACCCGAAATTTTCAATTGACAAAGTTCGCTCACCCGGAGTCCGCATCCGTACAACACTTCCAGTGCATCGGGCAATTCAATCATTTTCACCACCTCCTCCACAGAAAGTACCTCGGGCAATTTTCGTTTTTGTTTGGGCATATCCAGCCATTCTGCCGGGTTATCCTGAATAATTTTCTCCAGCTGAAGGTATTTGAAAAACGCACGCAGCCCGGAAAGAATACGGGCCTGCGACGATGCGGCCAAACCCAGCTCATAAATAAATCCGGTGAACTCCTCCAGATGCGCCAGAGAAATCTGATGCACCGATCCGCTGAAACCGCCTGTTTCCAGGAATCGAAAAAATTTGCGAACATCCTCCTGATATGCCTCAATGGAATTCCCGGCCAGCGATTTTTCCAACGTGAGATAAGACCTAAAACCTTTTAAATAACCGGAAGAATTCAAAATAGTGTACCTTCGTTATGCCCCAAATGTGGGAATTATCATGTAA
Source organism: Flavobacteriales bacterium (assembly GCA_044345355.1). GTDB lineage: Bacteria > Bacteroidota > Bacteroidia > CAIKAF01 > CAIKAF01 > JAKRSD01. The sequence continues at coordinate 2,255 of JBIJBG010000049.1, read as the reverse complement.
ATAAAAAAGCCTTAACGGATGCGCATCCTCATTATCAACGGACCGAATTTAAACTTATTGGGTAAACGACAACCCGAAATTTACGGATATGAGTCCTTTGATGATTTTTTAAAAAAAATAAAAGCGGATTTTCCGGAGGCATCCATCGATTATTTCCAGTCCAACCATGAAGGTGAACTGATTGACCGGATACAACAGGCAGATGAACTGTACGAAGGCATCATCCTAAATCCGGGCGGATACTCACATACCTCCGTTTCTTTGGCCGATGCGGTTGCCGCGATAAGCGTGCCTGTTCTGGAGGTGCACATCAGCAACATTTATGCACGGGAAGAATTCCGCCGACATTCCTTTATTTCCCCCTATTGCCGGGCCGTTATTTCGGGCATGGGTATGGAGGGATACCGGGCAGCCGTGCGTTTCTTTTCAGAAAAAAGGTAGCCGCCTGTGAAAATCCGCTCGCTACTCATGATACGGCCGCTGCATTTCGGATACAACCCTGAAACGGCTAAAACCAATGCCTTTCAGAAAATGGAATCCTTAGCCGAGCCGGGTGAAATAGCACAACGTGAATTTGATGCCATGGCGGAAAAATTGGCTAACCATGGAATACCGCTGACCATTTTGGAGGATTTACCGGAGACTAGGTTGCCCGATTCCGTTTTCCCCAATAACTGGATCAGCAGCCATCCCGAAGGCCTCCTTTGCCTATATCCGATGCTGAACCCTTCCCGCCGGTCCGAAGTACGGAACGATATTCCGGAATTACTGATGCAAAAATTCGGCTATACGCGGGTAATAGATTTCAGGGCTACAGCCGGTATCTGCGAAGGAACGGGAAGCCTTGTTTTCGATCACGCCCGTAAGCTCACTTTAGCCGTACTGTCGCCAAGGACGGAAAAGGAAAAAGTGCTTGAAATAAGTAACTACCTCAATTATGAACCGGTTTTTCTGCAAGCCTCCGCGGAAGGAAAACCGGTCTATCATACGAATGTGGTACTTTTTTGCACTTCGCATGGTCTCTTTGCCTGCGGTGAAGCTCTTTCGGGGGAAAGCAGAAGCTTGCTGGCCAATATCTACGGACATGGTTTATTTTACTTTTCTCCGGCTTCCATGCATGCTTTTGTTGGAAATATGCTGCCCGTGGAAACCGAAAATGACCGATTCATCATTCTGTCAGAAACGGCTTATCGTCAGGCAGATAAAACGATAATAAGACAACTGCACCCGGAATATCAACCGGTGGTTGTTTCCATACCCATCATAGAAACCTTGGGGGGAGGAAGCGCCCGGTGTATGTTGGCTGAAATTTTCTAATTCCCTCGGGAGAGGGTAACGGTTCCATGATACTCCTCCCGTCCTACTTCCAACACCCAGAAATAAACCCCGTCCACACAATCGTTGTCGGTTTTCATGTACTTCCCGTTCCAGCAGGTTTTTTCCAGCTTATAGCTGTCAAATACCAACGCGCCCCACCGGTTATACACATAGAGAAAATAACACCCTTCCGGGGCACCGGAAGGCCCGAAACAATCATTCACTTCATCGTCGTTGGGCGTAAATACATTCGGCACGATTAAATCGCCCCAATAGGTTTCAAACGATTCAAAGGTTTGCGAAACCGACAGCGTGTCGGTACAACCGTCGCCCGTAACCACCATATTAAAGACGATGGTGGTATCGTAAGGCACGGCAAAGGTAACACTGCCGCCTGCACCCGTTTGCCCGTTATTCGTAAACCATGCATATTGGTAATTCGGGTTTCCGTTGGCCGAGACCGTCACTTCCCCGCCATAACAGCCGAAAAATTCCGAAAAGCCGAAACCGGGAGCCACCGGATCCGAAACGGCAATCGTGACGGTATCGGAAAATGCGCAGGAGCTGCCGGATGCACTGACATTTAAAAAATAAGTGGTGGTGACCTCGGGAGATGCCGAAGGATTGGGAATATCAACCGCGGAAAGTCCGCCGGAGGGAGACCAGCTGTAATTGAGACCGGGAAATGAATTTGCCGGACCTATGGTGACAGACTGTCCCGTACAAAGGGTATCATCAGCTCCGGAAGCACCTGAAAAATCAATCAGATCGACCATTTTTGACACGGTATCCGAACAAATCCCGTTTGAGACCACAATGGTGTAGTTGACGGGCACTGAAGGATAGAGCAGCGGATCGGGAATGGAATTATTCGAAATGTAAAGATTCGGACTCCAGGTGTAGGACAGACCGGGAACTGCATCAAACTCGCTCACCTG
>JBIJBG010000221.1:0-3804 GCA_044345355.1 Flavobacteriales bacterium | reverse complement strand
CTACCATGAAGGAAAGGGAATCCAAACAACCGGCAAAACCATACACGACGGTAAATTCCTGGGTTATCTGGGGATTGTGGGTAGGATTGGCCGAATTGGGGTCGGAAACCAGATTGGACGGTGTCCAGTAAAACAGCATTCCGGAAGGAGCGTTTGAGAAGCCTATTTGTAATGGAATACCCGAGCATACCAGGGTATCATTATGGGAAAGCTGCGCAAGCGGGGACACCGTGACGGATTGAAGCAACGTATCCGAACAAACCGAATTGCTGATGACCAACTGGTAGGTCTGGCTGCCCGCCGATGAATTAAAAATGGGATTGGGAGCGGAAGCATCGCTGAGACCGGCTGAAGGAATCCACAAATAAGAAACCGAGGGATCTCCCGATGGCGGAATACCGATTTCCTGAATGGAACCTTCACACATTTCTACGGCAGGGAGCGTTTGCCCATCCTGTCCCAATACGGTAACCGTCTTGTAAATAGTATCTGCCACGTTACAGGCAATACCGGCAGAATCGCTTACGGCGAGCATCACGGTGTACACCCCGGCCTGATCATACAAAACCGTCGGATTGGTCTGCGTGGAGGTTTGCCCGTTGCCGAAATCCCAAAAATAATGGGTGGCTCCCGAACTGAAATTTTGAAAGGTTACACTTGCCGGTGCACATACCGAAGGGGGAATATCAAAATCGGCCAGCATGTTCGGAAATTCAAATTTGAATTTAAACACCCCGTTATTGCAGTTAAAACTGTTGTTGGTGGCAGACCATCCGTTGGCCGGGAAAAACGGAAAATCATCGTTGCTTCCGCAGCCGGCACAGACCGATTGGTAAATCTCCCCTTTCCGGCTGAACCGGCTCGTTCCTCCGTCCACATGTTCGGCAGAAACGGGCCCGCCGAAATATGTGCCATAGGTAATTCCACTCAGATCATCCTCAAACACCATGACGTAAAAATCGCTGCCGTTGGTGTTGGACTGGTACGCATCGGGTGTAATGGGCAATCCGGCCATGGTACTGCCCGGAACGTTGCCTGAATTCACCTGCCCTCCCCAGCCGGAGAGATAAATTTTACTGCATACATCCACCAGAAAAGCCGTGGGCGAAATATCAATGATTCCCTGCTGATTGCCGAAGGAAGTACTCCACAACCTGGTAGAAAGATCGCCCGAAAATTTGGAAATAAATTGATTGCCGTTCGTATTGCCAAAATTTCCGCCCGTGAAGAAATACCCGTTATTTTGATTCGTCTGTCCGAAAATATACACATTCTGCGAAGCATCCAACTCCACAAAATAGGACTGGTTATAGCCGGCGGTTCCATACAGAATGGAATGCATGATTTGGGTTCCTGTGGCATTTATTTTAGTTACGAAAGCATCCACTCCCCCGTTATACACGTTAAAATCGGGGCCGTTCACCGGAAAATCCGCTGAAAGCGTGCCCCCCGTAACCACAATGTTGTTCGTTTTGTCTATGGCAAGACTATACACGGCATCTGATGAGGAGCCGCCCAAAAACGTAGACCAGATGAGTGTCGTGAGGCTGTTATCCATTTTTAGGACTACTCCGTCGTATCCGCCGCCGCCGAAACCGGGCTGAAAAACTGAATTCGTAGTGGGAAAATTGGAGGATGCGGTAGTGGTAGCGAGATAAATGGCGTTTGAATTGTCGATATCTATTTCCCCGCGTGACAAATCCGCATAATTGTGGTTCAGCCCCCCAGCCAGGTTCAGCCCGTCATTTGCGCTCCCACCCAGGTAAGTAGAGGCCAGAAGCTGCGTTCCATTCACCGAAAAACGGGAAATGAAAATATCGGAACCGTTCACATCGGTGTACCCTACTCCCGTGGAAGTAAGGTTTGTACCTCCGTTAAACGTGCCGTCGTAGGCATTTGCCGTAACGGGAAAATTAGATGAGCCCGTGCTTCCGTAAACGAAGAGTTGATCGAATTTATTTACCACCATACTGTGCGGCATTTCTGAGCCGGATCCGCCCAGATAGCTGGACCATACCATGAACGTTCCCGTGGTGTCGTATTTGCTGATGGCACAATCAATATTGCCGGCACCATAAGTTACCTGAAATGCGCCGGGCGTTGTGAAATATCCCAAACCGAATACATTTCCTCCCGCATACAAATACCCTTTGCTGTCGTAAGTGGCGGTAAACCCGAAGTTATCTGCATTGGATCCGGAATACGTAGAGAAAACCAAGGTGGGATCTATGATTAAATCCAGCGTAGCATCATATCCGGCGGGAAATTCATAAGAAACTACCTGCCCATCCAGGCTATACCGGCAGGGAACTTCTATCGTCTGGCCATCGGGCCGGAGTTGATAGGCAAAGGGCTTTTCCTCTTTGGTTGTATTCACATCGGTTACGGTAATCAGGTTGCCCAGCTGGTCAATATATAGGCTTTTTTGCCCCTTGTATTCGGTACGGATTTGAGCGGGATTTGATCCTGCCTTGCATACAAATTCAAATTTTAAAAACCCGGCTTCTTCCTTCCAAATCCAATCCACACCGGGATATACATCATGATATTGCAGGCCGGAAACCGGAAATACCTTGGACACGTAACGCGATGGATCGTTTCCCAAAAACCAATTTTCGTAAAAAGCCGTATAGGTTTCTTCAGAAATGACAGGATTGTGATTTGCGCCCAATAATTTACTGCGGACCACAGCGGCATTAATCAAATTTTCATCTCCGGAAATAATGGGCTTTCCTTTATTGTCATGAATCCATTTCAGCTTTTGTGCATCATGGTAGGAAAAAGAAATTCCGTCACGCTCCAGATACATTTCTCCGCCGGGAACCGAAGTTCTGTACAATACATTTTCGTGCCATTGCCCCTTATTGGGACTGAACAGATAAGGCGGCTTGTGCGCCCATACGGCTAACGCATGGAAAAAACACAAAACGCATACTAAGAAAAATGGACGAAAATTCATACAATTGTACTTTCGGGGGGACAAGTTACAGTAATTTGTTAAAAATTACAAATTCAAAACCCCGCTGAGAACACAATAAAAGCCGAAATTTGTTCCATTAAAAAAACAGTATGTTCAAAAAGTTCATGTATTATCTGAATCCGTTTACCCTATTTAGGAAGGAGGAAGGCACATCCAATTTTAACCTTCGGTTTATGCATGGAATCAACCGCATTTCGGTATTCATGTTTGTGATATGCCTGCTCATCATGCTGGTGAAATATATGTTCTGAACGTAAATAAGGAAAATAACGATATGTCATTCCCCGCGAAGGAAGAAGTCAACTCCATTTTTACGGATTTTCTGCACAAAAAAGGGCACCGGAAAACCCCGGAACGATTTGCCATTTTGGAAGAAATCTATTTTCAGCATGAGCATTTCGATGTAGAGTCGCTCTACCTGAACATGAAAAACAAAAAATACCGGGTAAGCCGCGCTACCGTATACAATACACTGGATTTACTTTTGGAATGCAAGTTGGTACGCAAGCACGAATTTGGCGAAAATAGGGCGCGGTATGAAAAAGCGTACGGCTTCCGACAACACGATCATTTGTTATGCAACCGATGCGGAAAAGTAATGGAATTTTGCGACCCGCGCCTTCAGCAGATACAAGATACCGTGGGCGAAATTTTGGGCTTTGAGATTGAGCAGCGTACCCTTATTTTTTATGGAAACTGCAAAACCGAGAATTGCCCTTCAGCTTCCTCAAAACAAGCGGATCATTAAGTCCCCGGATTCAATGATTGGCGACAGAATAAAAAAAATGTTTTTCAGTGTTTCAATTTAGTTTTGGAATTTAGCC
>JBIJBG010000299.1:0-3754 GCA_044345355.1 Flavobacteriales bacterium | reverse complement strand
CTGCCGTTCCAAAAATGGCGAAACGTATTCGTTTCAAAGATACGTTCGCCCCAACGGTTAAACACGATTAAATTATAGTCGCTTACCCCGATGCCCTTTACTTCCCAGACCTCATTCCAATCGTCATCGTTGGGAGTAAATGTATTGGGAATAAAAAGATTGTACTCCGGCAATATGCGCACGATCTGAACCAACGTATCCGCACAACCGAATTCGTTGGTTACCACCTGCGTAATCGGATAATTTCCCCCGTCCATATATTCGTGCGAACCGTCGCAAAATGAAGAAGTAACCCCATCGCCGAAATCATATAAACAGGAAGTGCCTCCGGTGGATAAATCGGTGTAATTGATGTTGGCGTAAAAGATGGATACTTCCTTGGGATTAAAATCGAAATTAGCCACGGGAACGGGATAGGTAGTTACAGCGTCGGGCTCCAGGACAAACACATCCGGATTACAACCCGTAAGATCGGTTATGGTAAGGCTTACATCAAACGAACCCAACTGCAGGTAAGTGTGGGTCGGCGAATCCTCGGTAGATGTAAATCCGTCGCCAAAATTCCACAGGTAGGAAACAGGCAGATTGGTATTTTCTCCGGTGTAGGAAAACTGAATGGTAACGGGAAGGCAGCCGGCCCCCTCCGATAATTCCCAACTGCCCGTGAGCGGTCCGTAAACCAAGGCTTCGGTTGTGGCAGTTTCCTCGCATTGGTTATCAGTTACCGTGAAGGTGACGGGAAAAGTACCCCACGTGTTGAACTGCACCGCAGCCACATTTTGGGCCGTTGCATCGGGCGGACTGGCCGATGGTCCGAAATTCCAGTCGAACTGGGCACCCGGACCGAAGTTTCCGCTACCCTGAAAAGAAAAGGAATTCCCATCCAGACATTGGGGCGCAGGTGAATTGATACCCACATTCATCAGCGGTTTAATCACCAAGGTTTGATAAGCCGTATCCGCGCAAAAGTAGCCGGGGTTGGCTACCAGCATGATGGTGTAAGTGCCGGTGTCCGCGTAAATATAGGTGGGATTGGTCTGATCAGATACGTCGGTATTTATTCCGGGAACGCCGAAATCCCATGAATAATAGCTGCCGTTGATGCTTTGGTTAGTGAAATTCATTTCATAATTACCGCAACTGATTACTTCCCCCTGATCATTCGTGATTAAATTCTGCGGAAGCTGGAAAACCGACTGAACGTTGGTTTGACAGACCGTTACGTTAAACTGAAAATCGCGGCGGTGCGTTCCGATCAGTTGTCCGTCGCGGTATTCCAGGGCGCAAACGCCCACCACAAATTGCCCCTGCTGGGTAGGATTTACCTTTAAAAGTCCCGTTATGGGATTGATGTTGATGGGCGGATTGCTGGACATGGGTGCCGTAGGGGAAAAAGGCACAGAAAAAATAATGGGACTGAACGGCGGATTAGATGTAGGTACCGGCATGGGATCAGTGGGTGTAGCTCCCGCAAATGTGGAACAGAGCTGATACACCAAAGAATCCCCGTCGGGATCGGTGGCCGAATGATCAAAAACCAGGCTATCGCCTACGCACAAGGCGATGGGAGGAAAATTGGTAAAACGCGGACTGCTGTTGCAGACAATATCATTTGAACCGGGAATGGTTTCGGTGTAGGTAGAACCTGTATTCTGCGGAGCCACGATGTTGAGGATGGTGTTATTTCGGCAGCAGCGCTGATAAGCTAAGGTCAGGAATCCTGAAGGCGATACCGGTAGGGTGGTGGTAATCTGATACACCGCTTCCTGCACGCACACATTAGGCGGGGCCTGAAAACAGGGATTGGTAGCCACGAAGGGAACATTACTGGCCCCGGGAAAAGGCAAGGCCAGGTTCAGAATCAGTTGATTCGAAGGTCCGAAAATACTGATGTTGGCCGGATTGTCGTATGGGGCTTCAGAACCGGGTCCGCAATCGCGGTATATCTTCAGGGTGATGCGGTACGAATTACCGCCGAGACAGTCATAATACAACTCACCACCTACTATGTGCGTGGCATGTGTATTCGCACCCAAAAAGCAAAGCGATAAAAAAAACGCAAGCCGGATCGGTGGTGTAAATGCCCGCATCGGAAACATGCTATCGAATTAACGTTACGTGACCCATATACCGGAAAACAAGCCCGACGGGTGTTGTCAACTTAAATTTATACACATACACATCCATCTTGGCGGGCTTACCCCGGGCAATTCCATTCCATCCTCGCCCGTACTCTACCGATTTGAAAATCTGCTCACCCCAGCGATTAAAAATCAGCATTTCATACCCGATGAATCCTTCACCTTTTCCGTCAAAGTAATCATTGATAAAGTCTTCGGTAGGCGTAAAAGCATTGGGAATATAAAAGTTAAACGGCGGATAAGACCTTATGATTTGGGAAACCGTATCATAACAACCGAACTGATTTCTCACTATCAGCGTAACACGAAATAAGCCCGTATCGGGAAACTGATACAACGGATTTTGCACAATCAGACTATCTCCGCTGCCCACTGGAGATGACTCGGGTTCTATGAGCCAAAGCCAATCCACCACATCTGAGGTTGATCCGTCGGTCAGCTGCACCATATCGTTTTGCACATATTGATAGGTGAAGGCGGCTGATGGATTCTGTACAAAAATGGTCATCTGCTTTTCAACCCGGTTACCGCATGAATCCGTAACGGTTACCGTGTAATTGGTGGTTTCCTGGGGATTTACGGTGATTTCGGGGGTAGTATCGCCGGTATTCCAAACGAGATTGAGTGTCCCCAATCCGCCCGAAGCGTATCCAAAAAGAGTAACCGGCTCTCCACCGCAGATGGCGGTATCTTTACTGGCTATCAAGGTAAGCGGGTCAAAAACAGGAACAAACACGGTTACCTGATCGCTTATTACTTCTCCGGAACACTGATCAGTAACGGAAACGGTATAGGTGGTAGTCACCTGCGGAAAAACGGTCACCGGATTGCCGATACCGCCGCCATTATCCCAAACTACCAAATTATTGGCCCCGCCCGTAATCAGGGCATTCAAAACCGTAGGCTGGTTATTGCAGCCATTTACTACGTCAGGCGGGGCAGTTACGGAAACGGGCTGATACTCGCGGATAATTAAAGTTACGGATGGTGGATTCTGTGAAGGACAGGGAGTTTCGTCAATTAAGGTGATGATTACCGTTTCATCACCCTCGGTAAGCGCATCAGGCGTGGGCGTGAGCGTGAGGGAAACCTGTGTTTGACCGGGAGCAAAGGTCACCGAGGTGGGCAAATTGTTGTAATCGGTGCCGTTGGTGGCCGTACCGGCAATGGAAAAGTTTAGCACCTGCGAAGCATCTGTGTTGCCCGAACGGGTGAACGTAATGGTGGCCGATCCGCAGCCTTCAAACATATCCGAACTGCCGGGCACCACCGAGTTTACGGTTGCAAAAACACCGTTGGCATTGGTAGAAAAACTTTTAGCTTCCAAGAACACGCCGGAATCATACAGACCGTCGCCCACATCAGTAATGACGATAAAAAAACGATACGTACTACAGGGCACAACCGTGGCATTGGCCGTGAGCACCTTGGTAAACCCGTCATACTGAATGGAATTGCCGTTGCAGTTATCTACGAAAAAGGCAGGATTGGTAGGGCTTGAGCCCGGTGTACAATTGAAGGTGTATCCGTTATTCACGGTATTGATAGAAACGGGGTCATTCGTTCCGGGAATGCGGGCCATATTCTGAAAACCGCCCGGAATGCCCGGGCCC
>JBIJBG010000198.1:0-4258 GCA_044345355.1 Flavobacteriales bacterium | reverse complement strand
AAAAGCCTTCCGTGGCATCCGTCTGGAATACCAAAAGACCCGTAGCGGGTGAAGCAATGGCACCTCTCTGCGTGGCCGTCATGCGCGGAATTAAAATCCCCTTGTCCGTGGATTTTACATCCAACAGAGAGGAGGCATCCGGACTGCTGCCGTCCGTATTCACTCCTACCCCGATGGTCTGGGAAAAGGCAGGGAAAATGAAAAACAGAAAAGCGGCATAAAATAAAATACGTTTCATTTCGTGAAGATTAACTCAAATCAAAACTACAAAAACGTAGGAAAACTCCAAGCAAAAGTTAAAAACGAATATTAAATTCGCCATGTTTGCCATAGACGATCGAAATTATCATATGCTTAAAATAAAGGAGGGACTTTCTCTGGTTTATCAAGACCCAAATTGAGCCCGAGTTCGTTTTACCAATCACCCAATACGCACATTCCCAGAAAAGGGGACACAAACAAATACAAAGTTTTTAACGCTGAAGCAATAAAACTCCGGCAAGCACTATTTTTCTGCTTTAAACAATCCCTCTTTCAGAAGATTAATTTCAGCCTGCATTTTTTGTAAATCACTTCCTAATCTGGCTTTAAACAGCGTATTTTCAGATTTAAGGGCATTATTCTCGGATTCCAAAGCTTCCACCTTGCGCGATAATTCCTGAATGGCTGAAATACCCAGAGTATACACCCTGTCATAATCTACGGAACGAAAATCATCAATCTTTTTGCCATAAACGAATACATTTTCACTGGAGTAATTACTTGGCGTTTCAACTAAGAATTCAACCGATGAAACGAAAGAAACCGGCAGCTCTTCCGTATTTTTATCGAATATTAAACGCACCAGATTTCCTGTGTTAAATCCATGAGGCTTAGCCATGGTTACGCTCAATTTATTATCTCCCAACTTTTTAATAGTGACAGCCTCATCATAAACGCTGGGAATAAAATCTGAGGAAAATTTTACTGCCTGGGGAAAAACTTCTTCCACCTGTTGGGCTATTAACCCCTTCTTGTATTCTGAACCGTTGGCAACTTCATCAATGTGTTTGTAATCAGTAATTCTTAACTGATTGAGCAATTTGAGGTCATCAGAAGAATTAGACAGGCGAAATTCCTTTTTAATCCTTTCATCAGATACCGCATTAAATTCCGTGGCTACTATGCGGTTACTTGCCAAAATAGATACATCCGTAGTACCGGAAGAGCCTCCTGTACCATTACCACAGCTGCCATTTCTTGCATAAAATGCAAAACAACCATTATCTCGATTTTGAAAACCGTTTACGTGGAGGCGGGCTTGCGGGCTTGCGGTTCCTATACCCACATTACCTCCGTAAGGATTTAGCGCGATATTATTCCAGGCTACCCCCGGATCATGGTGCCGAATCTCGAAGGTAGGTCCATTTTTTACAAACTCAAGGTTACTTGTTCCGGATCCAAACTCCACATCTCCCTCCACATCAAGCGGAAAAGAAGGTGAAAATGTACCGACACCCACATTTCCTTCCATAAAATGAGCAGAGCCACCGAAAACAAACGCATCATTACTCATATTGATGTATAAGGGCCAATAGGACCCATTGGTGGTCCAATTTAAACTGTTGGTGGCAGACCCGCTAAGAAAATACATTAAATCCCCATTCATGTGAATCATACCGGAACGGTTATCCGAATCCTGAAGGAAGATGGTGGGTGCGGTATTGTTCATTATTTTATTTCCAGTAGATCTTATATCACCAATCACATCCATTTTGTAGGCAGGATTGGATGTACCAATTCCAACGTTGCCACCGGAGGTAATACGCATCACTTCATTGTAGGAAGCGGTTGTGCGCAGAATGATATTTTCACCCGATACGTAAGAATTATCATCCGTAAAGGGAAACCAGGAATGATAACTGTCGGATGCATTGGCCAATTTGGTAGTACCCCTCACATCCAATTTCGCACCGGGGCTGGAAGTGCCCACACCCACATTACCTCCTATCAACCCGTTGCCGCTGATTCTGAATCCCGCCGTCTGGTCGGCAGCCGTCTGATTCTGAATGAAGCTGCCGCTTCCGGTTCCGCTGCTCCAGCTCGGTCCGTCGGAAACCAACACATTGCCCGATGTGCCCGGTGCAATAAGATTCACGGCATTTGTACCACTACCAACCAACAGGCTGTTGGCCGTAAGAGAAGATGCTCCCGTACCGCCATTGGCCACCGGAAGAGTACCTGTCACCTTGGCCGTCAAATCAATAGTTGAGTTGGTTATATCCGCATTTGCAATCGTTCCGTCCAAAATTTTCGCACTCGTTACCGCACCGACGGCAATGGTAGTAGCCAAACCGGCTCCCGAGGTAGTCACATCACCGGTCAGTGCTCCCGGAGTCTGCAACGTTCCGCTGCTTACCGTAACGAGGCCCGTACCAGAAGGGGCAGGACCCGCAGGTCCGGTGGCTCCCGCAGGACCTGTAGCGCCCGTGGCTCCGGCCGGTCCCTGAGGGCCGATGGCCTGCACCCAGGCCGTTCCGTCGTAATAATAAAATCCGGCCGTGGCATCCGTCTGATACACCATCAACCCGATGGCAGGTGAGGCAATCGCTCCCCGCTGGGCAGCAGTCATACGCGGAATTAAAATTCCTTTATCGGTAGATTTCACATCCAATATGGATGAGGCATCCGGGCTGCTGCCGTCCGTATTTACCCCCACCCCGACAGTCTGGGAAAAGGCGGAAACAACAAAAAATAAAACAGCGGAAAAGAGCAAAATGCGTTTCATAATGTGAAGATTATAAAAAAATATCCAACCAAATCTAAAAAAAATTGTCTATAAATAAAAAAATGAAGTGTTTTAACAAAAATATGATTTCTGTTAAAACAAGAATGGAGAATATAAGGGTAAAGCATGAGCCGCCAATCTCATGCTGGTAAAATTGAATGTATAGATTACTTATATAGGAGGCTGAACAAGGTTGAAAATAACGATTGTGTTGACAAAAAAGAGCAAGAATTGCACATTCTACTTTTCTTCTTTTATGGCCTGACGAAGATCATTAATCTGCTTTTCCAATTCCTCGATTCGATTTTGCTGCTGCTTAATTCCCTCAACCAACACAGGCACGATTCTACTGTAATCAACCCCTTCCACTTTACCGGTAGAAGCTACGGGAGCTGCAGCCGGCAATACCTTATTTATCTCTTCTGCAATGAAGCCAACATCTTCCCGGCCGTTATTGATATCATCTTTCCATTTATAATTCACGCCTCGTATCTGTTGCAAAATGGAGATCGGATCACTGATGATGCGAATGTTTTCTTTATAGTTTCCGCTGGAATAGGTTAACCAGGAACTGCTGTAGCAGGATGGCTGAGTCACATCTCCCCCTCCCGGAGAATCCCGGAAATAAAAAGTATTCCCTGCATATCCAATGAAATCCTCACTGCTGCCTGAATGACCAAAAGTCATGTAGTTGTTGTTGGCATAATAAGAGGGATCAGCCGGGAAAGCGTTGGGGAACCATAAGCTGCTGCCCAAAGAGAGTTCGTCTAATATCTGTACCCTTCCACCGTAGCCGATGCCATCGTTTTGTATACCGCCACGATGTTGGGTTGCCGCTTCAAAATAAACCGTGGCATTATTAAAGTAGGCTCCTCCCGGAAAATGAATGTATGATGAAGCTGTAACAAATGGATTTGCAGCATCAAAACGAATATTACCTGACGCGTCTGCCGCACTTCGCACACGAAAGCTTCCATTTACATCTAAAGCTACAGAGGGGGTGGTTGTGCCTACTCCTACGTTTCCTCCCAATGGGTTTATGACTATTTCTCTGCTTGTGTTAGTGTTAGTTCTGCCTTGCATATACAAAGGAAACGGACTGGAATTTGACAAACCTATCGCCAATTCAGAGTTCTCATTTCTGAAAATCTGACCCGAGGCCGCATTCCAGCTTAGAGAGGGAGCTGTTGTAGAAACAGCCTCTACATGCAATCTTGCATTCGGACTTGCCGTTCCCAATCCCACGTTGCCATTGTTCATTAAAGAAATACCCTCTAACCAAGTTATTGCAGAATTTGCTGCGGCGTTAACAGCCGTTCTCAGCAATATATTGCCCTGATCCGTAAAGGATAAAGAAGCAGCCTCATCTTCTACTATCCTTTTGTCCCCGCCATTAAACCTATAATTATAGCCGAGAACTTTAAACCCGCCATCATGAAAGGTTAATCTATCACCGATTTGAAGTTTTTCAACGGGAGTGGTTATTCCTAT
>JBIJBG010000196.1:0-4333 GCA_044345355.1 Flavobacteriales bacterium | reverse complement strand
AGGGCACGGGCTATCACCACTCTTTGCTGCTCTCCGCCCGAAAGTTCGTGCGGATATTTATGACCCTTGGTTTTTAACCCTACCATCTCAAGCACCTCGCCTATGCGCTCTTCCATTTTGGTTTTCCCTTCCCAGCCCGTGGCTTTCAGTACAAAAAACAGGTTATCCTGCACACTGCGGTCGCTGAGCAGCTGAAAATCCTGAAAAACAATGCCCAATTTACGGCGCATGTAGGGAATTTCCTTCTTTTTTAATCGCGTAAGGTCGAAGCCCGCTACCGTACCCCTGCCTTCTTCCAAGGGTATATCGGCATACAGGGTTTTTAACAACGAACTTTTTCCACTGCCTGTTTTACCAATCATGTACACAAATTCTCCCGAGCGGACTTCCAGGTTCACCTCTTTTAGAATCAGATGCTTCCCCTGATAAATTTGAGCATGTTGAAGCGAAATTCGGACTTCGGAAAGCATAGAAATTCAAGTATTGTTAAACATTGCAAAATTGAACGAGAACAGCCCAATAAATTCGTTGATGATTGGCTAATTATCAAACAGGGCCGGTTGAAAAGTTGAACAGGGGCCTTTGCCCCCACGGCTATGCACTCTTTACTTTTACATACAATATCTGCAGACGCAAATGAATACAATTTGGAAATATAGTTTCGGAATAATGGTAACCATCTGCCTTTCGGCAGATTTATCAGCACAAAGAACACGGATACATACAGACCCGGACGCGATTTTCAGGGAAGGATTGGATTTTTTTCAAAAAGAAAAGTATGCATCAGCACAGCCCAAATTTGCCGAGTTCCTGGCGATAAAAGAAGGCGTATTTCCCGGGACCCGCGCCCAAGCCAGCTATCTGGATGCCGTTTGTGCGGTGGAGCTTTTTCAGGCGGATGCCGAGGCCAAACTGAAGCACTTTCTTAGGAACTATCCGGAAAGTCCGCTTACCGTGAAAGCCCGATTCCGCATCGGCATTCTGAAATTTCGGGACAAAAAATTCAAGGAAACTCTGCAGGAATTTCAGGAAACCGACCCCGCACAACTCTCGCGCGAAGAATGGTATGAATTTAAATTTAAATCGGGATATGCCCACTTCATGCTGGGTCAATTTGCCAAAGCAAAGCCTTTTTTCGCCGAAATCAAGGAGGCAAAACATAACTATGCCGTGCCGGCCGTATATTATTTTGCACACATCGCCTATCTGGATAAAAAATACGACGAAGCGCTTCTGAATTTCCGCAAAATAGAGAAAGAAAAAGCCTTCGCCGGAATGGTACCCTATTATGTGGTCAACATCTATTTTCTTCAAAAAAAATACGATGAAGTCATTGCTTACGGAAAAAGTCTTACTGATACGGCAAAAGGAAAAAACATCACTCCCGTTTACCGCCTGCTTGCCGAAGCGTATTACCTGAAAAATAATGATGAACGTGCCATCGATTTTTTTTCGAGATACTTAGAAGCAGGGCAAACGCTAGACAGGGAAGGCACCTTCAAACTGGGCCGGGCCTATTACCGAAGAAAAGGATATGACCAAGCCATCGAAAAATTCGCATCCGTCACAGGTCCGGAAGACAGCCTGGCTCAGCATGCCTGGTTTAATCTGGCCGATTGTTATCTGAAATTAAATCAGGAGCGAAAAGCGCTTGATGCCCTGCGCATGGCCTACAAAACAGGCAATGATCCCGACCTGAAGGAAAACGCATTATTCAATTTTGCAAAACTCTCTTTCAAGCTTGACTTTGATCCATATAACGAAGCCATAAAGGCCTTAAGGGAATACCTGGAAGCATATCCGGGTTCACCCCGTGCCAAGGAAGCATTCGGCTTTTTGGCAGAGGTTTTTATGACTACCAAAAATTACAAAGATGCCCTGCAAGTGCTTGAAAAAATCAGAAAAAACGACCGGAAATTGGAAGACGCCTATCGCAGAGCCGCATATTTCCATGGGCAGGATCTGTTTAACGCAAAAGAATATGAAGAGGCGCTGAAGATGTTCAACCTGTCATCTGCAGGCAATTGGAACAACGCACTGGCTGCGGCAAGTATCTTTTGGCAGGGAGAAATTTATTACAGGCAGAATGAACTGCTTACCGCTGCAGAAGCCTACCGGGAATTTATGGTAACTCCGGGTGCCTTGGAAAGCAGACTGTTAAATGAAGCCTACTACAACCTGGGGTACATACGCTTTAAACAGGCAAATTACAATCAGGCGGCAGGTGAATTCAGAAAATACATCGACAACTACAAAAAGGGAGCCGACATAAACCGTTATGCCGATGCATGTCTGCGGGCGGGCGATGCCTATTATGTGCAGAAAGATTGGAGCATGGCGATGAATTTTTACGAAAAAGCCATTAATGCTGCCACTTCCGACGCGGATTACGGATTACTTCAGAAAGGAATCATACTCGGCATTCAAAAACAAAACGCCTCCAAAATTGCCACCCTTCGAGCACTTGAAAAAGAATTTCCCCAATCACCTTACCTGCCGGAAGCTCTTTACGAAATAGGCAATACCCTGTTTATTGATGGAAAAAGCACTGAAGGAATAACCACCATGAAAGAAGTAATCTCCCGCTTTCCGAACAGCGCGTTTCACAAAAAAGCGCTGCTAAAAACCGGACTGGACTACTTTAACCGGGAAAATGACGAGGAGGCACTCGCTTATTTCAAACAGGTGTTGGAAAAATACCCCGGCTCTTCTGAAGCATCGGATGCGCTGAAATTTGTTCGGGTAATTTATGTGGATGCCGGTAAAGCCGACGATTTGATTGATTTTCTGAGAACCGTGGATGGTGCTGATTTTAATGAAGCCCAAATGGACTCTACGTTCTACTCCTCGGCAGAAAATCTGGTCATCAAAGGAGATTGTGAAAAAGCCATTACCGATTTCGGGAAATACCTGATTAAATATCCCAAGGGGGTATTTGTCACCAACGCTCATTATTATAAAGGCGAATGCTTGTTTCAAAAAGGCAGATTTGAAGAATCATCCGCGGATTTTGAAAAAGTCATCGAAGCCGCCCCGAATAACTTTGCGGAGAGTGCCTGGCTGCGCCTGGGCGAAATGTATTTCAATGCAAAAAACTACCCACGCACCGCCGACATGTACGAAGCATTACTACAAACCACCGTACTGAAAGACAACGTATGGCTGGCCCGGATTCGGTTAATCCGGTGTTATGCGGAGATGAAAGATTACGCAAAGGTTTTGGCCTATGCCGAACCCGCCCTTTCGGATGAAAAAACGTCAGATACAGAAAAAGAAGAAATTTACCTGCAGATGGGCAAAGCCTATCTGGAAAAAGGGGAAACCGACCAGGCCGAAAATTGGCTGAAAAAAGCAGCTGATTCAAGGAGAACGGAAGCCTCTGCAGAAGGGAACCACCTTGGGTGTAAAATCATGTATGAAAAGGGGCAATACACCCAATGCGAAAAACGCATTCTGAATACGGTAAACGACATGACCGCTTATTACGACTGGCTGGCCAAAAACTTCATTCTGCTCAGCGATGTCTATCTTAAAATGGATAATATTGACCAAGCCATAGCCACATTGCAAAGTGTGGTGGATAACCACGACATACCCGAAACCCTGGAACTGGCAAAACAAAAACTGACAGAAGCCCTGGAAGAACAACAAAGGCGAACAGCCAAACCAGAGCCGAATGAATTTGAATTTGAAGATCCCGGTCAATAAACCCCAAAAAGCAATAACGAGTAAACAAATGAAGTGCTTTCAAAAATTGTCGAATACCATGTCAAAAAAACAATGGATAAGCCTTATGGCGGGCATATGGACCGTTTCACTTTCCTTCGGACAGATTGGAGGAAGTGTCATCGTTTCGGGAGATTATATTCCTGAAATAAAAAAATCGGAAAAATTACCCATTAACCCTTCCGCCCGGGACACCTTTCAAACGCGCAGCATTCCTTCGGTAAGAATAGAGCCGGCCGACCTCTCCCTTTTTCACACTCCGGACACCTTAAGTGCAGCGCGCATGAAAAATGAGCCCCTCAAAAAACTGCGGAGATTGTACATGAAACTCGGTTTTGGAAATTACCTGACACCCTACGCGCAAATCAACATAAATTCCCTGCGATCCAAAACCGATGCCTATTCCTTGGGCTACCGTTATTTTGCCTCCTTCGGCAAACAGAGGAATGTGGCCTTCCCGGGTGTGCAGCAACATGACCTGTACGGGAATTATAAACATATTTTCAAAAATCACACGATTACCCTGCGGGCTGGCTACGATTATGACCAAAACCATTTTTACGGGTTCAGACCGGATTCGGTAACTGAAAACCTTTTTCCCGACAAA
>JBIJBG010000195.1:0-4375 GCA_044345355.1 Flavobacteriales bacterium | reverse complement strand
AGAGAAAGTGGAATCCGGCCATGGCTCCGTATATTTTTATGGAGAAGAACGGGGTTCACATCATTGACCTGAATAAAACTTTGGTTAAGTTGGAGGAAGCCGGTAATGCGCTCGGCCAAATTGCCAAATCAGGCAAGAAAGTGTTATTCGTGGGAACCAAAAAACAGGCCCGTGAAATTATCGCCGAAAAGGTCTCCAAAATTAATCAGCCTTTTGTGGTTGAGCGCTGGCCAGGCGGCATGTTGACCAATTTCGTTACCATTCGCAAGGCGGTAAAGAAAATGACCAACATTGACGAAATGATAAACGACGGTACCATCGAAACGCTTAATAAAAAAGAGCGCCTGACGATGACCCGTACCAAAGCCAAGCTGGAAAAAGATTTCGGCAGCATTGCTGATATGAATAGACTTCCTGCGGCCGTATTTATCGTGGACATCAAAAAAGAGCACATTGCCGTAGCAGAAGCACGCCGGTTGAATATACCGACATTTGCCATCGTGGATACCAACAGCAATCCCAATGAGGTAGATTTCCCGATTCCCGCTAATGATGATGCCACTAAATCTATTTCATTGATTCTGGACGTAGTTTGTCAGGCCATCGTAGATGGTATGAAAGAACGCAAAACGGATAAAGAAGAAACAAAAGAAGAAGAGGTTGCAACGGAAGTAATCGTGGCTGAATCTCCTGAAGGGGCAATTGAAGAATAACACTAAGTAAACCGAGTATGTCAGCAGTAGCAATCAGCGCATCTGAAGTAAATAAACTACGTCAAATTACCGGGGCGGGTATGATGGATTGTAAAAATGCCCTTACAGAGTCCCAAGGTGATTTTGATAAAGCCATTGAAATTCTTCGTAAAAAAGGGCAAAAAGTGGCCGATAAGCGAAGCGACAGAGAAACTACTGAAGGCTATGCGTTGGCTTCCGTTAATGATGCCTGTACCGTAGGTGTGGTTACTTCGTTAAATTGCGAGACCGACTTTGTGGCCAAAAATGCAGATTTTATCTCCATGGCCGAAAAAATCGCCCAAGTTGCTCTGACCCATCTTCCTATTGATAGGGATGCGCTTTTGGCACTTCCTATTGATGGTAGGGCCATCAGTGAGCACATTGTGGAAATGGTGGGGAAAATCGGTGAAAAGATTGATGTGGGTGTATACAGTAAAATAGAAGCACCTTTTGTTCATGGATACATTCATCCCGGTAATCGTATTGTGGCGTTGGTAGGCTTCAATAAAGCGGATTTTGCCGGCCACAAAGAAGTAGGAAAAGATGTAGCCATGCAGATTGCCGCTATGTCACCTATCGCTGTTGATGAAAATTCTGTTCCCAAAGACGTTATTGAAAAAGAATTGGATATTGCCAGAGAGGTTCTCCGTAATGAAGGAAAGCCTGAGGATAAGATAGAGATGATTGCACAAGGTAAACTAAAGAAGTTTTACAGCGAAAGCACACTGGTTAATCAAGATTTTATCAAAGACGGAAAAATGACCGTAAAACAGTATCTGCAGAGTGTAGATAAAGAACTTTCGGTTACTGATTTTAAGCGATATTCTGTAGCGTAGATTATTTGGAAAGAGAGAATGAAAGTTCTCTCTTTTTTTTGTTTCTCTTTTTTAAAAACGAAACCGTGAAATACAAACGAATTCTTCTGAAATTAAGTGGCGAGGCACTCATGGGTGATAAGCAATTTGGGATCGATCATCAGGTGCTTAATCACTATGCTCAGGAAATAAAAACCATTACCTCCCAAGGAGTAGAGGTTGCCATTGTAATTGGAGGAGGAAATATTTTTCGCGGGATACAGGCTGCCGAAGGCGGTTTTGACCGTGTGCAAGGCGATTATATGGGCATGTTGGCTACAATGATCAATAGTATGGCTCTACAGTCGGCTTTGGATTTTGCAGGTGTTCCAACACGCCTTCAATCTGCTATTGAAATGAAAGAAATTGCTGAACCCTTTATTCGCAGAAGGGCACAACGCCACTTGGAAAAAGGCAGGGTAGTTATTTTCGGCGCGGGTACGGGGAATCCCTATTTCACTACTGACACGGCTGCGAGTTTGCGCGCGGTGGAGATTGAAGCGGACGTTATCTTAAAGGGAACCAAAGTGGATGGCATTTATTCTGCCGATCCCCGAAAAGATACTACCGCCGTAAAGTATGATACGGTCACTTTTTCCGAGGTGTATGAAAACAATCTGAATGTCATGGATATGACGGCCTTTACCTTGTGTAAAGAAAACAAGCTGCCCATCATTGTTTTTGACATCAATACCCCCGGTAATCTGCTGAGGATTGTTTCCGGTGAGCAGATTGGTACACTTGTGGATTTGTAATCCTTTTTTTCTTTCTTATTTTTGGTGGAAGATTTTTAAACGAATTATTTTAATTACCATGAGTGCAGAATTGTCAGTAGTAATCGAGGAGGTAGGAATATCCATGGAAAAAGCGGTAGCCCATCTGGCACAGGAACTTTTACGTGTACGCACCGGAAAGGCCAACCCGGCATTATTGGAAGGAATTTTTGTAGAAGCTTACGGTTCTAACATGCCCTTGAATGCCGTGGCCAACATCACCACACCCGATGCCAGAACATTGGTTGTTCAACCATGGGATAAAACTACCCTGAGGTCTATTGAAACGGCCATCATCAACTCTAATCTGGGACTCAACCCCGGAAATGACGGGGATATCATCCGTATTTCACTGCCTCCGCTTACTGAGGAGCGTCGGAAAGATTTGGTGAAAATGGCCAGGCAGATGGCCGAGGAGGCCAAAGTGAGTATCCGGAATGCACGGCGTGACGGCAATGAGCGCATTAAAAAAATGGTAAAGGACGGCCTGGCTGAAGATCTTTCTAAGGATGGAGAAGCTAAAGTGCAGGTAATTACTGACAAAAGTATTGCTAAGGTAGAAGAGACGCTTTCCGCGAAAGAAAAGGAAATTATGACGGTTTAAGTCATTAAGCTTCTGGACATTTTTTTGAATCAGCCGCTTATTTCAAGTTTTAACTGTTCGGAACGAACGGGGCTTTTTTTCTTAGTTGTTTTTTTGTCTCTAAATTCTATGGCATCACACCAAGTTTTGGACTTTTACCTTTCTGCAATGGAAAAATAACGAATAGGTTTATCTTTTTTTAACTGGTTTATAGTCCTGCCGACGTAGCCGGATAGTTGAATAATTTTCCTTTTGTTATATACAGTATAAAATGTAACTCATTTGTTATAAATGGTTTACTGATTGTGATTTGAAAATAAATATCGGAAAATGAACAAAGCTATTGACATAGCTTTGTTTTTGCCGTAAATTGCTTTCGAATTAAAAAATTAACCAAACCATTTAACCCTTTTTGTTATGCATTTAGTTAAACCCGGTTCATAAACCACGCTTTGCTCAGATAGGTCGTTTTTATAAACGGGCCGTGTCGTGATGTTATATTTCGGCATGGCAAATCTGCCTATTCTTGTTTTTTAAATAAGTTTTGATTTCTTGATTTTAACCCGGTCAAGGACATTGTCTTATTACCTAGTATTTTTTATTATTTCAAAAAGTCAACCTCATTATCAGCTATGAAAAAACGTATTTTATCATTCGGTATTCTGACTGTTCTGTTTTCTGTTAAATTGTCATTCAGTCAGTCTTTGGGCATAAACACCACGGGCGCTCCCGCGGATGCCTCTTCTATTTTAGATTTAACGGCTTCCGACAGAGGAATTTTGATTCCGAGAATGTTACAGTCGGAAAGGCTTGCCATCAATGCGCCAGCCATCGGACTCTTAGTGTATCAAACCGATGTAACAAACGGCTTTTATTATTATAACGGAACTGTTTGGATTAAATTAATCGGAAATGGGAACAGTGAAAAAAATTGGTTGCTTGAAAATACGGCATCCGTTTCGGCGGTGAATGCAAACAATCAATACGTGGTCGGAAATGTGGGTGTAGGAGATTATTCTACCTCAGCCGTAGGAGCCAGGCTCGAAATCAAATCCGGCTCATTGGGTATCGCATTGAATGACGATTCGGGTTTAAGTCTTGCAAACCCTACCGCTGCGGCAGCCTCGGCACAACAAGTATCTCCTGCACTGAAGTGGTTGGGAAACGGCTGGTCCTCAAGCGGTGCCAATTCCCAAAGCGTGGAATTTGCCGCAGATGTGTTGCCGGTTCAGGGAACAACTGCCCCTTCCGGGGTCTGGCGTTTATCCACCAGCATTAACCAGGGTGCTTACACTACAAGCCGGTTTGCGGTTACCAGCGGCGGAAATGTGGGTATAGGAACCGCTTCCCCTTCTCAGAGATTATCCATACGGGGTACTGACGGAACAGGCTCCACGGTTTCTGGGGTCACGCTGCAGTTGCAGGCCGATG
>JBIJBG010000193.1:0-4399 GCA_044345355.1 Flavobacteriales bacterium | reverse complement strand
AAGCATGCACTCCATTGGCATATTGCTTATTCAGGTTTTCAATTTTTAAGAGCATATTTTCTTTACCTTTTTGTTTTCTTTTTAAAAAGACTTTTAGGATCAGTTCAAGGTATCTTTTGGCGATGTAGCGCATCCGCGGCAGGAAAGGCCCGCAGGGCTCATATCCCACACGAGGCCGACCATATCGGAATCATCTCTGTTTTGGACATTATCTACTCCGTGAAGTAATTGTTGCATGCCCGGAGCGGGATACACCGAGCGGCCCCTGGGGATCTGTAACTCAAGCATCACCGTTTGGTTGCGGTACACCTCATATTCCGCCAGAAAAAAGGATGCCGGCAACCGAAGAACCGAATCTTTCAGCACAGGTGTGTAACGGATGTTTTTCTGTCGCGCATCGGCATCCCATTTGCTCCGCCCCGAGGCTTCTTTTATTATTTTCAGGTGGTACAGGGTATCGGCTGACTCCCGGATATCCAACGAAACATCGGTTACCTCAAACCCACCTGACGCGTTTTCCTCATCAGCTATTTGCAGATGAAGGGTGGATGTGCGCGGAATGTTCAGCATCATGTCGGATTTGCCGGAGGCCTGTTTGCCGAAATCCAGTGCGAGGTCAACACTTATATAAATGAGCCCCGCCAGTGCGATTACCCAAAACAACACTCCGAAGAAGGTAATCCATTTGGGTGTCGTGGTTTTTAGGCCGGTAAGAAAGCGGATGGCATGTGCCAGCACGGCCACGGTAGGAATGGCAAGAAAGAGGAACCCGAACAGGAGGAAGAAGCGAAGCAACCATGGGTTTGAAAAAAGGAATGAAAGTGAATCGTCTGTTGACAGGCGGTTACTCTCGATGACCAAACCCGAGTTTCCCGTGAACAGCATGGTGGCCATGGCTACCAGAAAAACAAGACATCCCAATGCGAGAAGGAGAGCTAGTCCTTTCAATAGGAATTGAAATACTTTTCCAAGCGATTGAAATAAGCTTGAGAAAAGGGAGCTCACGGTGCGTGTTACCGAGTCGGCACCTTCTTTAATCTTTCTTTCGGTTTCTGCTCCCGAAATGCCGGCCCCGATTTGCTCCAGTTCCGACAGGATGGATTTTTCCAGATTTTTCAGATCCGGGCGTTTGCCCCGCATTTGGAGTTTTTGTGCCCGTGTTTTAGCCGCGGGCATAAGGATCCACAAAATGAGGTAAAGCAATATGCCGGTTCCGAAACTGAAAAAGGCAATGGCGAAAGCAAGGCGGAACCAGATGGGGTCTACCCCGGCAAAGGCGCCCAAACCTCCGCAGACGCCGCCCAGAATTTTGTTGTCCACATCCCGGAAGAGTTTTCGTTCCGTTGTGTCAAAAGTTGCTTCCGCTTCTTCATGTTTCGTTGCCGACGGACCAAAAACATCCGGATCTCCCATGCGGCTGATCATGATTTCCACATCGGTTTGGCATACAACCTCACGTGTATTTAAACCTTCCCTAAAAATTTCGGCTATGCGGGATTCCACATCCGCCATGATTTCTTTGGTTTCGGCTTCCGAGCCCAATCTTGACTCCACCGCCGTAAGGTATTTTCTCAGGATTTCATAGGCGTCTTCCTCAATGATGAAGGCATAACCGCCCAGGCTGATATTCTTTGTCGTATTCATCCTTATTGCTGTTTATTTGGTTTGGTTCGATTTTAAAAACATGACTGCAGATTGTATTTCAGACCAGGAAGTTTGCAATACCCCCAAGAAATCTTTGCCTTTAGGGGTGAGAGCGAAATATTTGCGGGGCGGCCCCATGCTGCTTTCTTCCCACCGGTAGCTCAGCATTCCTTCGTTTTTAAGGCGGGTGAGCAATGGGTATAGTGTGCCTTCGGGCATATCCAGTCCCGCCTTTTTCAGCGAAGCAAGCATGTCCGAAGGATAAGCTTCTCCCGAATCGAGTACCAGCAGAATGAGGAATTCCAAAATTCCTTTCCGCATCTGTATTTTTGAGTTTTCTGACTGCATGAACATTATTTTACGTGTGTATAAAAACCCCGCTGCAAAACTATGCCATTTTTAGTACTTTGCAATACATAGTACTAAATTTTATCAAGTATTTAGACGAATGCCTTGTTCTTGCCTATAAATCGAACCTTTTTTTATTGTATTTCAATGGATTGGTCCCGTTTGGCCAGGCTAAAAGTGGAAGAGAGGATGGGCCATATATCCTGTGCACCGGAAGATAAGGCGAATTTTGATTTTTCTAATGGAAATTTACAGATAATTCACTGGATTGGTCCTGGTGGTGCATACAATCGCCGTAAGGTCCGGAAATTGCAGGGACAGTTTTTCAGCAATCAGTTCCCGGGTAAATTGCTCACTTTCATAGTGTCCGATGTCGGCCAGGATGATACGCCCGTCGGCATCGAAAAAGTCATGGTATTTCACGTCCGCCGTAATGAGGATGTCGGCCCCGTGTTTAACGGCATCTTCCAGCAAAAAAAATCCGGCTCCCCCGCACACCGCCACTTTGTGAATGGAATATCGGCAAAGGTCCGTATGCCGGATGGCTCCCGTTTTGAAGATTTTTTTGACCCGTTTGAGGAATTCAGCCGACTTTACCGGGCGCTCTAAGGTGCCGATCATGCCCGAACCGATTTCCTGGCTCAGGTTTTCCATGCGGATCAGTTTGTAATCGAATTCTTCGTAAGGATGAACCTTTTCCAAGGCTTTTAAAATTCCACCCTGCAGGTGGGATGGAAATGAAAACTCCAATTTCATTTCAGGCTTGTTCATGTATTCGTTTATGTTTCCTATGGCGGGGGTGGCTCCTGCTTTCGGACGGAATCCGGTCATGCCTTTCAGTCCGAACCAGCCCTCGGAGTAATTGCCTATGTTTCCCGCACCCGCCTCAAAAACGGCTTGTTTTATAGGCTCTACGGCTTCTTCGGGACAGG
Source organism: Flavobacteriales bacterium (assembly GCA_044345355.1). Taxonomy (GTDB): domain Bacteria; phylum Bacteroidota; class Bacteroidia; order CAIKAF01; family CAIKAF01; genus JAKRSD01. The sequence continues at coordinate 1,475 of JBIJBG010000193.1, read as the reverse complement.
CTACTTCCAGCTTCATCAGGTGGCCGGTAAGGGGCCGCAGGATTTTGGTGTCTTTCATGCCCAGCAGCTCGGCTATTTTAAAGTTAACACCGGTATGCACATTATCTAAATTGGTGTGAAGGGCATAAATGGCCACTCCTTTTTTTATGGCGGCAATGATGGTACGTTCTACGTAGTTTTTTCCCGTAAGGCTTTTTAGGCCCGAAAACAGAATGGGGTGATGGGCCACCGCCAGGTTGCATTTTTTGCGCACGGCCTCTTTGATGATTTCTTCGGTACAGTCAAGACAAACCAGTACCCCGGTTACGTTCATTTCCTTGTCTCCCGTCAAAAGGCGCGAATTATCGTACGATTCCTGATAGGCAGGAGGTGCCCAGTTCTCCAATGCCGAGATGATTTTTTTCAGTTTCATGCCACTAATATATAATAAGGATGGCACCGGTTAGTGAAATGCGGTCCGGTCATCTCGGAAAAAGGCTATTTTTGTCCTCACGCAGAAAAAAAATAAGATTGTTTGAAAACATTCCTCAAGAATATTTTGTGAAATAGAAAAAGTCATTAACTTTGCAGCCCCTTAAAAATGGGAATCAGTTAACTGATAAATAAGGTTTGCAGTGAATACGTTAAGTTACAAAACGAAGTCGGCCAATAAAGCCGGCGTTGAAAAAGAGTGGCTTCTGATTGATGCCGAGAATTTGGTTTTGGGCCGTGTAGCCTCCGAAGTAGCCAAGATGTTGCGTGGAAAACACAAGCCTACATTTACCCCCAATGCCGATACGGGAGACAAGGTAGTTATCATCAACGCGGACAAAATCCGTCTAACCGGGAATAAGCTGGAGTCTAAAGAGTATGTGCGCCATACGGGGCATCCGGGAGGACAGCGTTTTACATCCGTTCAGGCCATGCTGGAGCGCCATCCGGAGCGTGTATTGGAGAAAGCCATACGTGGTATGCTCCCCAAAAACAGATTAGGTCGCGCAGTGCACGCCGACAATCTGTACGTATATGCCGGAACCGAGCACAAGCATCAGGCACAGAATCCCCGAAAAATAAATATCAAAGACATTAAATAATTCGAATGGAAAGGATCATACAATCCGGCAGAAGAAAAACATCCGTGGCCCGTATTTATTTGGGTAAAGGCTCCGGTAACATTGAAGTGAACGGTAAAGATTACCGTCAATATTTCCCTACCTTGGTGCTTCAATACAAGGTGGATCAGCCTTTTTTGATTACCGGAGAGGACAAGGCCAAATACGACGTGAAAGTAAACGTGGACGGCGGCGGTGTTACCGGTCAGGCCGAGGCGGTGCGTCTGGCCATTTCCAAAGCGCTGGTCGAAATTAATGCCGAGTACAAACCAGGTCTGCGTCAGCAGGGTCTGGTTACCCGTGACCCCCGCATGGTGGAGCGTAAGAAATTCGGACGTGCCAAAGCCCGTAAGAGATTCCAATTCAGCAAACGTTAACAGTTTA
>JBIJBG010000264.1:0-3058 GCA_044345355.1 Flavobacteriales bacterium | reverse complement strand
ACCCTTTCCAAGGTTTCCACCTCACTGTGAATATAGCGACATCTTATGCCCACGCGTGCCATGTATTTAGTCAGTTCTTCGGCCATTCGTTTGGTGAGTGTGGTAACCAACACGCGCTCGTCCTTTTCGGTTCTTTTGTGAATTTCTTCCAACAGGTCGTCTATCTGATTGGCTGTGGGACGAATATGAATAAGCGGATCTAAAATACCGGTCGGCCGGATTACCTGTTCCACCACTTCTCCTTCGGTCATTTGAAGTTCATAGTCGGCAGGAGTGGCACTCACAAAAATCACCTGATTCAAAAGGCCTTCAAATTCTTCAAATTTCAGGGGCCGGTTATCTAATGCCGATGGCAGACGGAACCCATAATCCACCAAATTGGTTTTTCGCAGTCTGTCGCCGTTATACATGGCCCGCACCTGCGGAATGGTAACGTGGCTTTCATCCACCACCATCACAAAATCCCTCGGAAAATAATCCAAAAGGCAGAACGGTCTCGTACCTGCTTTTCTTCCATCGAAATAGCGCGAATAGTTTTCGATTCCGGAGCAATATCCCAATTCGCGGATCATTTCCAGGTCATATTCGGTGCGCTCCTGCAAACGTTTTGCTTCCAAAAATTTTTGTTCCTCTTTGAAGTAATCCACTTGGGCCGTCAAATCATCCATAATCATCAATTCAGCTGCTTTCAGGCGCTCTTTGGTGGTTACGAAAAGGTTCGCGGGGTTGATGACAAACTGTTCCTGCTCACCGAATTTTTTACCCGACACAGGATCAATCAATTCTATAAGTTCTACTTCATCTCCCCAAAAATAAATACGCACGGCATTATCCGCATACGCCAGAAAAATATCTACCGTATCACCCGTAACCCGAAATGTACCCCGCTTAAAATCGCTCTCTGTTCGATAATACAGCGAATCCACCAACTTGAGCAGGAACTGATTTCTTCCGATTTTCATTCCTTTTTTTACCGTGATGATATTGGCATAAAAATCATCCGGATTTCCCATGCCATAAATGCAGGAAACCGATGAAACCACCAGTACGTCGAGCCTTCCGGAAAGTAGTGCGGATGTGGTACTCAGTCTTAACTTTTCTATTTCTTCGTTGATGGATAATTCTTTTTCAATATAAACTCCAGAACTCGGCACATAAGCCTCCGGCTGATAATAATCGTAGTAGGAAACAAAATATTCTACCGCGTTGTGCGGAAAGAATTCTTTAAATTCACCATACAATTGGGCTGCCAATGTCTTGTTATGACTCAGAACCAAGGTCGGTTTCTGGATGTGCTCAACCACATTGGCTATGGTAAATGTTTTGCCTGTTCCCGTGGCTCCCAAAAGGGTTTGAAAGCGCTCACCCTTTTCCAGTCCTGCCGTCAGTTCTTTAATAGCCTGCGGTTGGTCTCCCAAAGGTTTGAACGGTGATTGGAGTTCGAATTTCATGCGCTTGGGCAAAGTTAACGTAAAACCGGGCTGATGGTTTTTCTTTTCGGCAGAATGTTCCCGTAAACAGATTCCGGTGGAAAAGTAAATCGGTCTGTTTTTCAGAAAAACGTATTTTTGTCGTTTTACAATACCATCATGCACCAAAAGTTGCTCATCATTGATTTCGGTTCCCAGTATACGCAGTTGATTGCACGACGCGTCCGTGAACAAAATGTGTATTGTGAAATATGGCCCTACAATCATTTGCCTGTGTTGGATTCATCCATAAAAGGCGTCATTTTATCCGGTAGCCCGCATTCGGTACGCGAAAAAAATGCGCCCTCCGTTGATTTGGCAGGTCTGTATGCCCAAGGTCCAGTACTCGGTATCTGCTATGGTGCCCAGCTTTTGGCCCAAAAAGGCGGGGGCAACGTGGAAAAGTCGGCCGTGAGGGAATATGGTCGTGCCCATTTGAGTCACGTGTCCAAAAAAGAGGGTCTTCTGAAAGGGGTAAAAAAAGGTTCTCAGGTTTGGATGAGTCATGGTGATACCATTACTGCTCTTCCTGAAGATGCCAAGATTATTGCGGGAACAAAGGATGTGGCCGTGGGTGCATTCAAAATAAGAAAAAAGAATATTTACGGCGTGCAGTTTCACCCGGAAGTCTACCACAGCGAATATGGAGCGAGGCTCCTGGGTAATTTTTTGTTTGAAATCTGCGGTTTTGCCGGAGATTGGACTCCGGGCGCCTTTATTGAGGAAACCGTTTCCGACTTAAAAGTCCGTCTGGGTAAGGATACGGTTATTATGGCCCTCTCGGGAGGGGTGGACAGCACCGTGGCCGCTACACTGATCAGCAGGGCCATAGGCAAAAGACTGCATTGTATTTTTGTGGATAACGGCCTTTTGCGGAAAGATGAATTTGAAACGGTACTGCACTCGTATAAAGATTTTGGGTTAAATGTTAGGGGCATAGACGCCAAGGTACGGTTTATGAAGGCCCTCAAAGGGATTAGCGATCCGGAACAGAAACGCAAAATAATCGGAAAGCTTTTTATCGACATTTTTGATGAGGAGTCTAAAAAGGAAAAAAACGCCAAGTGGCTTGGTCAGGGAACTATTTATCCGGATGTGATTGAGTCGGTTTCCGTGAAAGGCCCCTCGGCTACTATCAAAAGCCATCATAATGTGGGCGGATTGCCGGCTAAAATGAAGTTGAAAGTGGTAGAGCCGTTGCGAACGCTTTTTAAGGATGAAGTAAGACGGGTAGGAAGGAGTCTGGGTATCGGGGAAGATTTTATCGGCCGACATCCTTTCCCGGGCCCCGGTTTGGCCATCCGTATTTTAGGAGAGATTACTCCTGAAAAAGCCTCTATTTTGCAGGAAGCGGATGCTATCTATATTAATGCACTGAAACAACATGGGCTCTATGATGAAGTTTGGCAGGCAGGGGCCATTTTTCTTCCGGTGCAATCGGTAGGCGTTATGGGCGATGAGCGAACCTATGAACATGCCATCTGTTTGCGTGCGGTTACTTCTACCGATGGGATGACGGCAGACTGGAGCCGTCTTCCGTATGATTTCCTGGCCAAAGTTTCCAACGATATTATTAATAAAGTAAAAGG
>JBIJBG010000277.1:0-2911 GCA_044345355.1 Flavobacteriales bacterium | reverse complement strand
AAATTTAAAAAATTAATATCCGATAAAGAGAAAGCCTATATCCGCTTAAATAAAAACTGACCTTGTTTGCTTGGTGTTATTTGCGGAATAAAGATAAAAAACACTAAGGATGATTTCCGCTTTCTTTCCATTTGATGTTGCAGCCGATGGACGGAATTTGTAAGGGGTTCACCGGCCTGTTTTCTAAAATGGCGTTCAGCGCCTCGCGAAGATCTCTTCCGTTTACGGGTTTGTCGTTTTTGGGTCGGGAATCATCCAGCTGACCCCGGTACACGCATAAATCACCCGCATCAAAAATGCTGATGTCCGGGGTGCATGCGGCAAAATAGGCGCGTGCCGTGTCCTGGCTTTCATCGTACAGGTAGGGAAAAGGAAAGCCGTTTACTTCGGCGAATGTTTTCATTTTTTCCGGAGCATCTTCCGGGTATCGGCTTACATCGTTGCTGCTGATGGCCACAAAACCTACGCCTTTTGGTTGGTACTCTTTGGCCAGCCTTGCCAATTCATCCTTTACATGAATTACATAAGGACAGTGGTTGCAAATAAACATCACTACCGTGGCCTTTTCTCCGCGTACAGCCGAAAAGGAGAGAATTCGACCGCTCACCGTGTCGGGTAGGGAAAAATCAGGTGCGGGAAATCCCAGTGAAATCGGCAAAGTTTCGGTGGCTGCCATAGGCTGAATTTATTTGTTTTCGCGGATGGTTTTCTCCAGTTCGGGCGACATCCAAATTTGAAAGTCATCTCCGAAACCGGCGGAAATCAGGTATGCGGAAAGTTGTTTTCGTGAGCGGAGAAATTCAGTAGATTTTCCTGCCCCCATTACCATAAAAGCGGTGGCGTAAGCATCGGCCTCGGCCGCAGAAGGTGCAAAAACAGAGGTACTCAGTAACATGTTTTCTGCTGGCTTGCCGGAGGCTGGATTAATCGTATGGCTGAATTTTTTACCGTCTTTTTCATAGAATTTCCGGTAATTCCCCGAGGTGGCCAAGGATTTATTTTCCAGATCCACGATGGCCTGTATGATTCTTGTTTCTCCTTCCGGGGTAGGCTTATCAATGCCAATCTGCCAAGGTTTTTTCTGCCGGTTCACCCCCTTGGCCCTTACTTCGCCCCCAACTTCCACCATATAATTTTCAATTCCTTTTTCATCTAAAAAGGCGCACAACAGATCAACCGTATATCCTTGTGCAATTCCATTGAAATCCAACTGATTTTCCGGGTGTTTCTTGTATAACCGACGGAATTTTTTTCCTGTTGAATCCCGAACGGTTTCATTCAAGGTAAAATCAGACATCTTGGTCCAGGCAAGTAAAGAATCTGCACGTGCGTTTTTTTTGATCAAACTGTCTTCCGAAAACCGGTCGGCACCGAATCCCCAAAGCTGCACCAGAGGATATACCGCCGGGTTGAACGCCCCTTCGGTTTCATCATGAATTCTCCTCGAAAGTTCAAAAACCGTATAAAAATGCTCGTCTACCCAGAGCCCGCTTTTGCTGTTATTAAAACGGGAAATGATGGATGTACTGTCCCATAAAGACATCGAATTATCCACTTCTTTGAACAGTTGTTCTATTTCACGGTCCAGTTCTTTTCCCGAGCTGTCGCATACGATATGGAAAGTAGTTCCCTGCGCGTAGCCGCTGTATTCTGCCATCGGTCTGTAAGGCTGCTCTCCACAATTTGAGAGTAAAAAAGATACCCCTGCGGCAAACCAAATTCCCGGCCAAATGTTTCTGTAACTGAATTGCATGATGCAAAGGTAAAACCCTTTGCGGGTTTTGCGCTAATTTATCAAAGTAACAGGCAAACTGAATTGGAAAATAATCCCATCGATAAGGATAAAATAACGGAAACACCCCATCTGCTTCCTTATGCCCACCATGTGGGCGGTTTTGTCATTAAACCGTTGGACAAAGGCCGAATTAAAGGACGCGCCATGGAGGCCATGGTGCAGCAGACCGAGATGCAGCTGAAGCAATTGTACGGCCAAATGGAAACCTTAGCCAAACAGGCTGCCGAGTTGCGGGAACGTGCCGAAATATCCTACCGTATTTACGAGGCGGATATGAATTTTCAACCGCTGGTGGGGCATACGTATTTTTTATATGAACGGGCCGACGGTTTGTCCGTGCTCTCTATGATTGCCTCGCACGAGTGGGGAAGGAAAATGCCCTACGCCCGCTTTTTGGCCGAGGTAAAGTTACTGGCCGATCATACCTGGGAGGTAAAGGCCGCTTCCGGGGACTGACTTAACCTCAGGCATCTTTCAATGTGAGCATGAATCCCTCGCTGTGGATATTGCGGATTTCAATCCGCGGATCGGCAGAAAGATATTTCCGAATTTTGGTCATGTACACATCCATGCTCCGTCCGGTAAAATAATTGTCTTCTTTCCAGATGGTTTTGAGTGCCGTTGAGCGGGGCAGCACCGAATCCTGAGATACCAAAAGCAATCGCAATAATTCACCTTCCTTAGGCGATAACTTGGCCGTCCCGGCCGTGGGATGTATCAGTTCCCGAGTGCTGTGCTTGTATTCAAAGTCACCCAGATGAAATACCGTCAGTTTTCCCCGCGCATTTTGCGAGGCATTCCGTTTCAGGATGGCATTTATCTTCATCAGCAGTATTTCCGAATCAAAGGGTTTTGTGATATAATCATCAGCGCCTAACTGATATCCTTTCAATACGTCTTCTCGGAGAGTTTTTGCCGTGAGAAAAAGAATGGGGATATCCGGATTTATTTTTTTCATTTCCGAGGCGAGCGTGAATCCGTCTATTTTCGGCATCATCACATCCAAAATACACAGATCGAACCGTTCACGGTGAAATGCTTCGCGGCCCTGTTCTCCGTCCGTACACAACTCGGCATCCAGATCGTTCATTTTCAAAAAATCCCTCATCAACCCGC
>JBIJBG010000255.1:0-3165 GCA_044345355.1 Flavobacteriales bacterium | reverse complement strand
CAAACCACCAAAGTTTCGGGAAGAGTAACCGACGCCGTCACCAAAACGCCCATCCCGTTTGTGAATGTGATGTTTAAGGGCACGTTTGCAGGCACGATAACCGACGAATTCGGTTTATTTACGCTGGAAACCAAAATTAAGGCCGATACGCTGATTATTTCCGCCATCGGCTTTCGGAAACAAATTAAAAAGGTTAATCTGGGGGAAGCCAACAAGCTGAATGTGGAACTTCAGCCCGATAATGTAAATCTGACCGAGGTAATCGTAAAATATCAGGGCAATCCGGCTGAAGTATTGTTGAAAAAGGTAATTGAAAAAAAGCCGGTGAATGATCCCCGAAATTATCAGACCCTGAGTTATTCAGGATATACCAAAATAGAGGTGGATGTATATAACATTCCGAAAATATTTGAAACCAGTGCCCTTACGAGGCCATTTAAATTTATGTTTGACTATGCGGATACGAGTGCCGACGGCCGTCGGTTTCTGCCCTCCTTTATAACGGAATCGTACTCCGACCGGTATTATCAGAAAACACCTAACTTCAACAAAGAATTTATTAAAGCATCTTTGGTTGCCGGAAACAGCGAAGACAAGGAAATAAATCAATTTACGGGAGACTTTTTCACCAACTTTAATGTGTATCGCGACTTTCTCATTATTTCCAACAAATCATTCGTGAGTCCGATAGCCAACTCCGGTATCTTTTTTTACAGATATTATCTGAGTGACAGCCTGACCAATGAACAGGGAAAATTTTACAAATTGGACTACGTACCTCGCCGTAAGCAGGATTATACGTTCAACGGGTATATGTGGATTCACGACTCTACGTTTGCCGTGCAGTCCATCAAATTTTTACTCTCAGAGGATGTAAACGTAAACTTTATCCGTGGTTTGGATGCTGAGCAAAATTTCATGCAGGTAAATGGAAATTGGGTAATGAAAAACGACCGGATTTTGATTGATCTGAACCCTATAAACAAAAAATCCATCGGGGTAATCGGCCGAAAATTCGGATTTTACGAGCATTACCGGTTTAATGAAAAAATTCCCGACAGCATTGCGCGCAATCCGAACAACATTATTCTGGCGGAAGGCGTAGATCAAAAGCCAAAACAATATTGGGACACGGTAAGGGCCGAACCGCTTACAGAAAAAGAATTGGGAATTTATGAAATGGTGGATTCCCTGAAAAAGAATAAAACATATAAGCTTTACAACAAGGTAGGAAATGTATTGGTCACCGGATATTTCCCGTTACATTTTATTGAGTTGGGACAGTATTACAAGCTGTATAGTTTTAATCCTGTGGAAGGGCATCGGTTAAAGCTCGGTTTCCGCACCACGCCTGAATTGAGCCGGCGTTTTTTTCTGGTAGGACATCTGGCATACGGATTTAAAGACCGGCAATGGAAAACGGATATTCAGGCCTACTATCAATTCAGTCCCGACCGAATTCCCTGGCGGCTTGTCGGATTCAGATACCGCAACGATCTGGAGCAATTCAGTGTATCGCCCGGGATTTGGGATCACGACAATATTTTGAATAGCTTGTTAAGACGCAGCGCATTCAACAATTTATTACGCTCCAAATACTATTATGGCTTTTATGAGCACGAGTGGTTTCAGGGACTGACCAACAAGATTGAATTCAGCCACAAGGAGGTGCAACCGGTGGGCGACATCCGTTTCCAGCGAGGAACCGATACCAGCAAATATTTCAACCGATTGGTGACGACCGAGTTTACATTTTCCACCCATTTTGCACTTAAGGAAAAATACCTGCTCCGGCGATATAAACGAACTTCTGCGGGCACCAAATGGCCCATTTTGGATATTCGGTATACCATCGGTATAAAAGATTTGTGGCAGGCCGATTTTGGCTATCACAAATTGCAGATTAATATTTTTGATCGATTACGGCTTAATCCGATCGGCTATTCGGATGTGTATGTGGAAGCGGGGAAAATATGGGGCGCCGCGCCCTGGCCCTTTCTCTTCAATCATAACGGAAACCCTACCTTCATGTACGACCGTTTTGCCTTTAATCGCATGAACACGCTGGAGTTCGTCAGCGATGAATATGTATCCATTAAATTGGAACATCATTTTGAAGGTTTACTTTTTAACCGTATACCGCTGATCCGAAAATTAAAATGGAGGGAGGTATTTACGGCCTCCGCATTGTATGGGAGTTTGCGCAATTATGAAGCGCACAAAAAACTGGTTACCTTTCCCCATTATCAAAACGGCATTAAACCATCCCTACAGCAACCATACTATGACATCGGTTTCGGAATCGAAAACATTTTTCGTGTTTTCAGGATTGATTTCACATGGCGGCTTTCCAATCTGAACAATGACGTAAACCGGGATGGAATAGATGATCGGAAAGTCAGTCGCTGGGGAGTTCAGGGTTCATTCCGGTTTAACTTATAGGTATACGGGCAAGATGTGTAACATGAAACGATTGATTATTTACCTCTTTTTCCTGTCAGTGGGATATTCGGGTGCTTATGCACAGAAAGACCGTGTTTGGGGAAGCTGGCTCATCACGAATGTGCAGTATGAATTTACGCCCAAATGGATCGGATATTTTGAAGTACAGACACGAACCCATGCCATGCTCAACCATTTCTTTTATTACGAGTTCAAAGGGGGCATGAATTACCAGATCAACAAAAATTTTGTGGCCTTTGTGGGATTCGGCAATTACGGAACCTATGACTGGGAAAATCTGCGAAGTGCCAAAACGGTAGATGAATTGAGGTTATGGGAGCAGTTTGTAATCAACCAACCCCTGAACCGGCTCAAATTTGAGCACCGCTACCGCATAGAACAACGCTGGCTGAACAGGCAATTTCGGAACAGGTTTCGGTATCGTTTAAATTTGATTATTCCCATTAATAAAGAAAAAGTAGAAGCAAAAACCGTTTTTGCCTCCCTGTTTAATGAGGTATTTTTAACCGACACACCGCCCTATTTTATGCGTAACCGGATTTATGCGGGACTCGGCTACCAACTGAATGATTTTATGACCATACAAGCCGGCTGGCTTAACCAGTTTAATTACAATCTCAAAGATTACGGGGGAAAACACAACCTGCTATTTTCACTAAACTTCAGAATACGGGCCAAGAAAGACCGGTTTGAGCAAATTCC
>JBIJBG010000187.1:0-4508 GCA_044345355.1 Flavobacteriales bacterium | reverse complement strand
TGCGACAGCCTAATAAATAAATCAAATTTACGGATTAACGTTCGGCGATATTGACATAATCCCGATGGGTGTATCCCGTGTAAATTTGACGGGGCCGACCGATCGGTTCTTTATTTTCTACCATTTCTCTCCACTGGGCAATCCATCCCGGCAGGCGACCTAGCGCAAACATTACGGTAAACATATCCACGGGAATACCGATGGCACGGTAAATGATACCCGAATAAAAATCCACGTTTGGATAGAGTTTGCGTTCTACGAAATAATCATCGGTAAGTGCGGCCTCTTCCAACTGCTTGGCTATATCAAGAACGGGATCGTGAATACCCAATTTATTGAGTACATCGTCACAGGCTTTTTTGATAATTTTTGCCCTGGGATCAAAATTTTTGTAGACGCGATGACCGAATCCCATCAGGCGGAACGGATCATTTTTATCTTTTGCTTTGGCTACCCATTTTGACACGTCTCCACCATCTTCTTTGATGAGATCGAGCATCTCGATAACGGCCTGGTTTGCTCCTCCGTGGAGCGGACCCCAAAGCGCAATGCAGCCTGCGGCAATTGAACCATACAAATTGGCCTGGGATGAACCTACGATGCGCACGGTAGAAGTAGAACAGTTTTGTTCGTGGTCGGCGTGTAGAATCAACAATTTATCCAAGGCCGAGACCACAACCGGATCTATTTCATAATTCTGAGAAGGCAATGAGAACATCATCGAGAGGAAATTTTCCACATATCCCAACGAATTTTTAGGATATTCTACCGGATGCCCTACACTGTTCTTGTAGGCCCAAGCGGCAATAGTCGGAAATTTGGCCAACAAACGGGCAATCGTCAGATCCACCTTGTCCTTGGGGCGGTTCGGATTGAGCGAACCGGGATAAAAAGTAGAAAGCGAACAGGTAATCGAGGCAACCACACCCATAGGATGGGCATAAGTAGGATATGCCTTGTAAAAGCGTTTCATGTCCTCATGAATGAGGGTATGCATCTTGATCTTTTCACTGAACGAATCTAATTCTGCTTTTTGCGGAAGTTCACCGTTGATAAGTAAATAAGCTACTTCCAAAAAATTGGACCGCTCGGCCAATTGTTCTATGGGAAAACCACGGTAACGCAAAATACCGTCCTCGCCATCCAGAAATGTAATTTTACTGATGGTAGCACCGGTATTTTTATAACCCGAATCCAGGGTGATGTAACCGGTATCCTGACGCAATGCATTGATATCAATGGCTTTCTCGTTCTCCGTTCCCGTCATCACGGGCAACTCATACTTCTTTCCTTCCAGGATGATTTCGGCTTTTTCTGACATAAAATTTACTCTAAACTTTTCTTCTTGATTTCGGGGTGGAAAATTAATAAAATTTCCTTTTGAAATCGCGCACACCATTACATTTTTTTTAAGTCATGATTATGACAAATCATTTGACAGAATCAAGGAAATGAAAATTAGACTACCAGCCTTGTTTATTTAAAAAAGAACCTTATATTTGCGCCCTTAATTAAAAAGCAAAAAGGAGAACAATAATGTACCTGACTGCAGAAACGAAAAAAGAAATTTTCAAAAAACACGGAGGCGCAGAGACCAATACCGGTTCGGCCGAAGGGCAGATTGCCCTGTTCACTTTCAGAATTGAACATTTGTCAAACCACCTGAAACAACACAAAGGCGATTTCAATACGGAACGCTCGCTCGTTAATCTGGTAGGCAAACGTAAAAAACTGCTCAACTATCTGAAAAACAAAGATATTGAAAGGTATCGTGCCATTATTAAAGAACTGAATATCCGTAAATAACGCAAACACGGAAAAGGCAATTTAAAATTGCCTTTTTCTTTTTTAATCATATCTTACTCTACAACATGAGTCTACAAGCAATTCAACACACATTTCAAGCAACGCCCGACCAAACCATTACCCTGGAAACCGGCAAAGTGGCCAGGCAGGCAGACGGGTCTGTCATGCTTATCCAGGGCAATACCATGATTCTGGCTACGGTAGTGGCCGCAAAAGAAGCCAAAGAAGGGCAGGATTTTTTTCCGTTAAGCGTAGAATACCGTGAAAAATTTGCCGCGGCGGGTCGGATTCCCGGAAGCTTTCTTCGCCGTGAGGCAAGACCTTCCGACAATGAAATTCTCATTTCCCGTTTGATTGACAGAGCCCTTCGTCCGCTTTTCCCCGAGGACTACCTGTGCGAGGTACAGATAATTGTTACATTAGTTTCGGCGGAAGCGGATACCCAGCCCGATGCCTTGGCCTGCCTGGCAGCATCCTCCGCGCTCATGGTTTCGGATATTCCGTTCAACGGACCGGTATCTGAAGTTCGAGTAGGTAAAGTAAACGGACAGCTCATCATCAATCCAACCTCCGAGCAGATTAAATCCTCAACCATTGATATGATAGTGGCTGCGGGAGAGAAAAATATCGTCATGGTGGAAGGCGAGATGAAAGAAATTTCTGAAGCAGAAATGGTGGAAGCCATCGCCGCAGCGCATGAAGCCATTAAACTTCAGTGCAAAGCACAAATCGAACTGGCATCCAAAGTGGCAACTTCTCAGGTAAAGCGCGAAATCGCTCCAATCCCTCAAGATGAAGAGGTGTTAGCCGCCATGCGTTCCGAAGTATATCCCAAAATTTACGAACTCATTTCCGGAACGGTAAAAGATAAGAAAGCCCGTCGCGAAGCGATAAAAGTAATCCGAGAGGAATTTTCATCCCGGTATTCAGAGGAAGAATTAGAAACGAAAAAGTCATTTATCAACAAATATTTCGCAGATTTGGAATGGGAAGCCTCCCGCCGCCTTGTTCTTGATGAAAGAAAAAGGCTGGACGGTAGAAAAACGGATGAAATACGCCCCATCTGGATCGAATCGGATTACCTTCCCTCCGCTCACGGATCAGCCCTGTTTACCAGAGGCGAAACCCAATCTCTCACCACGGTTACGCTGGGTACCAAATTAGATGAACAGCTTATCGATCTTCCCCTTTTGCAGGATACCGAACGCTTCATGCTTCACTACAACTTCCCTCCCTTCTCCACGGGTGAGGTAAAAAGAATGACCGGACTGAGCCGCCGTGAGGTAGGGCATGGAAACTTAGCCTACCGTGCACTGAAAAATACGGTTAAAACAATGAGCGATAATCCATACACGGTACGAATCGTTTCCGATCTTTTGGAATCTAACGGATCTTCTTCCATGGCTACCGTTTGTGCAGGCTCATTAGCACTCATGGATTCTGGGGTGAAAATCCCTGAACACGTTTCGGGAATCGCCATGGGCCTCATTACCGATAATACCGGTAAATACGCCGTATTATCAGACATTCTGGGTGATGAAGACCATCTCGGCGATATGGACTTCAAAGTGTGTGGAACTTCAAAAGGCATTACAGCATGCCAGATGGACATTAAAATCGACGGTCTTTCCTTTGAAATTTTGACCGAAGCTTTGGAACAGGCCCGCAAAGGACGTCTTCACATTCTTGGAAAAATGAATGAAGCATTACCCGCTCCTCGTGCGGACTACAAATCTTTTGTACCGCGTATTACCAAACTTATTATTCCACAAGAATTTATCGGAGCCGTAATAGGACCAGGCGGAAAAATCATCCAGGAAATTCAGAAAACAACCAATACCACCATTACCATTGAAGAGGTAGATAACAAAGGCGTGGTGGAAATTGCTTCCAACGATGAGGAAGGAATGCGTGCCGCCGTTCTCCGAATCAAAGGAATCACCGCCACTCCCGAGGTGGGAGAAGTGTATCAGGGAAAAGTGGTTTCCAATGTGGCTTTCGGTTCTTTCGTGGAATTCCTTCCCGGCCGCCAGGGCTTACTGCATGTTTCAGAAATAGACTGGAAACGCGTAGAAAATGTGGATGAATATCTGAAACCGGGAGATATCGTAGAAATCAAGCTGATCGGAATAGACGAAAAAACGGGCAAGTTTAAATTGTCCCGTAAGGCGCTTCTTCCCAGACCGGAAAGAGAAGCAAACAATTAAAATCAATCGCAAAAGAATAAAAAAAGGCTGTCTTCAGGACAGCCTTTTTTGTTTATAGACAAGTTCTAAGCCTTAAAAATCAATAATCACACCCAAAGTAGGAATAACCGTACCCGAGCGGTTTGGTAAGAAACGGGGAATATAAGAACCGGGTTGGTCAGGATTTTGAATTCCGTTCCCACTGGCATCTCGCTCAATACTCAGAAAATCCTGGCCTTTGAATTTGAAATTATACACGTTCTGTATATCCAGGTACAGGTTCAGACTCCATTTTTTAAAGAAAAAGGATTTGTCTACGCGAATATCCAATTGATGAAAAGGTTTGGACCTCAGCGTATTTAGCCGATCTGTATTTTGTATGCCAAAACCGGTCACATCATATACGGGAATAAGCAGAGAGGTGGCCGTATCAATGGGCGTAAACGGTTGTCCCGCCAACAAACGCCAACGGGCACCGAACTCCCAGTTTCCTTTTATTTTATAACCGGCAGTGAG
>JBIJBG010000212.1:0-3947 GCA_044345355.1 Flavobacteriales bacterium | reverse complement strand
GGTTTTTACGGAACGGCTGACCAAACAGACGCAGATGCTGAAAGCCATTCCCTATGCCTGTAAATTCGGCGGAGCCACGGGAAATTTCAACGCCCATCATGTCGCTTATCCACAAATGGATTGGGTATCCTTCGCCAATGATTTCACCGCATCTTTGGGGCTGAGTCGTTCCCAATGCACCACACAGATTGAGCACTACGATATGTTGGCCGCCTATTGTGACGGCATGAAACGAATCAACACCATTCTGACAGACCTTGACCGCGACATGTGGACCTACATCAGCATGGAATACTTCAAACAGAAAACCAAAGCAGGCGAAGTAGGATCCAGCGCCATGCCGCACAAAGTAAATCCGATTGATTTCGAAAACTCCGAAGGCAATCTCGGAATAGCCAATGCCCTCTATGAGCATCTGTCCGCCAAACTTCCCATTTCCCGACTGCAGCGGGACCTTACCGACTCTACCGTATTGCGCAACCTGGGAGTACCCGCCGCACATACGGTGATTGCGCTGGAAAGCACGCTGAAAGGCCTGAGCAAACTGCTGCTGAACGAGGATGCCCTGCGAAAAGATTTAGAAAAAAATACCGCCGTGTTGGCCGAAGCCATTCAGACCATACTCCGCCGCGAAAGTTATCCCCAACCTTACGAAAAACTGAAAGAGCTGACGAGAGGCCGGGAAATCGATGCCGAGTCCATCAGGCTGTTTATTGAGGCACTGGATGTTTCCGAAAATATAAAACAGGAGTTGTACAGTCTTTCTCCGTTTAGCTATACGGGGATATAAACATGCCGGAGATTCTTCTGAAAACCGGCGGGAAAGTAAACAGGTTAACGAATTGAGGAAGGGTAACTCACCCTCACAAGGGGCTACAGATCATACCCCGATAACTTTTCCCCGGTGGGCGTGTAGACCTGACTTGTCTACCCGATTTTTTTATATTTATAAAATATACACAATCAAAAGATTGTGATTTTTATTTATTCATTTGTTGCAATAAATCTTCTTCATGAAGACATGTAGTTAATTCAATATTGTTTTTATTTGTTTGCTCGCCGCAGGGCGTCCTTTTTTCTTGATAAAAAAGGACCAAAAAATCAAGGCTGCGGATTTTTGTCGACCCACATCCGTCTCAATTCCTAAAGGGTGGGAAGCCGGCCCCTGCGGTGCCTTTTGACCCACCCTTTTAACGGAATTTTCGCCGTGTGGGTACCCCGCCAATAAATCCGAGGCCCTAAGAAACTACTACCCTAAAGCAACAAAAAAGTAATCGTAAAGTATGGGAGTTGGCGTTAATTTTAAATTCACATGTATTAGATTAGGATGCCTTATGTTATAATCTTCAAAATTTTATTACAACGCATAGAAAAC
This sequence comes from Flavobacteriales bacterium, assembly GCA_044345355.1. Taxonomy (GTDB): domain Bacteria; phylum Bacteroidota; class Bacteroidia; order CAIKAF01; family CAIKAF01; genus JAKRSD01. Next base: position 2,572 of record JBIJBG010000212.1, on the reverse strand, counting down.
GGATCAGCTCAGTGCATTTTGGTCAAGCTTGTTTTGCTGCATTTAGTCCAAAAAGTCAGGTAACTCAAATTCACAGCGGGCTACAGGTCATACCCCGGTAACTTTTCCCCGGTGGGCGTGTACATGGTGATTCCCGATTCGCGGTATTTCTCCAGCATGACCCGAAACATGCCGGGACCGTCAAAAATCCAGGTGGGCGCATGGCCGATGATGCCCTTTCGGGCTACTCCTTCACGCTCAAAAAGAGGCAGCAAGCCATCGCATTTTCTGCGTTTGGAGAATTCAGGATGGTGTACCCTCGTTTTCACGCGGTGCTCCCTACCGGCCGCATCCCGCACGGTAAAAAAGTACCAATCGGAAGCATATACAGGGTATTTAAAGTCAACCGCATCTTCCAGCGTGTGCAGGTTGGTTCCCGCATTATCCAAGGTTACGCCTATGTAAAGAATTTTTCCGTTCTTTTCATAAAGACGGCAAAATGGCGAGCGGGCTGTATAGGGTGTTTGCTCACCCAAATGCCCTTCCGTAAGCCAAATGGCATCAGGCCCCCAGGCTGCCACCGGCTCCGTGGGATGTGCACTCCGTACCACGTCGGGCAACTGCCTGAAATATTCGGAAACGGCACCTAGAGCTGAGGGGCTTCCTTTTACATCAAATACGGAATGGTTACGGGCATACTCTATTTGAAAAGAGGCATTGGGCGAAGTCGGCATCAATACATTACCCTGCAGGCCTACAACCTCCTTCAGCGCGTCTACCAGCGTTTTGGGCCCCTCTTCCAAAAAACCGATTTTACTCATGGCACAATGCACCAAAACCGTATCTCCGGTTTGCAAACCCAAATCCCGGAATTGAACTGCCAGTTTTTCGCAGGTAAAAATATCGCCCGATTTGCGTTGTTTTTCCAACACATGGCGGGTTTTCGCCTTTTTTCTGCCCCGATAAATGTTGAGCAAAAAAGGGGGTATTATGGAACGAATTATTTGTAAACCTGCTGATTTCACTATCCTTTGGGTTTAACGTTTCGTTTAAAAAAGGTAAAAAGCGGATAAGAAACCAAAAAAGCAGCCGCTCCCGACAAAAAGGCCAAAGACAAACTCCCGACTAAGTATTGCAGGCTGCTGCTCACGAGAAAACGGGAAGGATCTTCACGAATTATATCCCATCGCAGCGGGATTTCCTTATCGGGAGGAAAAATCCACAAACCGACCAAATAACTGAAATACACTACAGGAGCCGTCAAAGGCGGTGCACTCACATTACTGGAAAGTAAACTGATGGCCTTATTGAGCCTGAGAAAATGAGCCAGAACTCCGCAAAGAATCATTTGAAAGCCCCACAACGGAACAATTCCCATAAATACACCCAAAGCAACGGAAGCGGCTTTGCGGACGGCAGGCTCATCAGAATCGAAAAAATTTCTTCGGATAAATGACTTCACATTTGTCCAGGTGAGATAACGAAAAATAACCGCCCAATGTCCGTAAAGCATGGCTCCAAACACCAAATAGGCGTTCAGGAAACTGATGCGGGTAAAATCGGGACCCGGGCGAAAGTGCGAGATGCGCTCCTTTTGAGGCGGATAATACACGTCCACCGGAACGGAATCAACCTCAATACCCCGCCATACGGCCTTTACCAGCGCCTCCACTTCAAACTCATATTTCGTGGAAACAAAACGCATCCCGGCCATTTTGTGCAGGGGGTAATACCTGTATCCGCTCTGCGTATCCGGCAACGAATGAAACGTTTCTATTTTGAACCACATGTTGGAAAAGCGGTTGGCAAAGCTGCTTTTCTTATTCTGGCCGACGCCCTCCATCTTGCGGGCTCCCACAAGGAGCGTATCCGGATTTTGAACCGCTTTCTGCACCAATGTGGCAATGTCATGCGCATAGTGCTGTCCGTCACTGTCGAGCGTTACGGCTCTCAAAAATCCTTGTTTTCGGGCGGCATCAAATCCCTTGCGCAGAGCATATCCTTTCCCGCGATTAGTTTCGTAGTCTACCACGCAAATTCCTTCCACCGATTTTACTTTTTCGCGGGTGTCGTCCCTAGGTCCGTCGAGCACCACGAAAATGTCGTCGCAATACGGTTTCACGGAATGAATGACCGACTGAATGGTTTGCCCGTTATTGAATGTGGGGATGATGACACAACAGGCCAAATCCCTCATCCGTGCCGCACAAACCTCAGGCATCATAACTGATTCATCGGAGATTTCAGGCATCAACAAACGTGCATTTGGTTTTCAAAAAAACCATCTCTCCCTCACGGATTACCGCTTGTACGGTGTACGTATCCGAAAAGACGATTTCCACATCAAAAGCCGGTATCCGCAGCGGATCCACCATGGCCAAAAACTTCACTTGATCGGCATGCTGCATGACCAACCTTCGGTGAAGAGCCTTTTCGGCGAGATCTTTTATGATAGCCAACTGGCAGACTCCCGGAAGTACCGGCTGCCCCGGAAAATGGCCTGCAAATACGGGATGATCCGCATGCAATCCGATACGCGCGGAAATTTTTCCCGAATCAAAAGAAAAATGATCTATGGAATACAGTGAATCAG
>JBIJBG010000028.1:0-15687 GCA_044345355.1 Flavobacteriales bacterium | reverse complement strand
AATTTCCCGAAATTCAAACCGCCTGCGATGAGTTGTTGAAGTGATTCGGTAACGACCGATCGTTGAATAATGCTGCTTAATTAATTAGTATTGCCGAAATGCGGGAATTACTGCACCTCTAAGAAGCCATTGATCCAATTTTTATTTAGTGATTTGCCTGCCTGTTTGATTTGCTGATGCATCCATGCTTTTTTTTGCGGGTTTTTTTCCAGATAGGCGAAGGTCAGGGAATCCAGCAGAACTTTGTGATGGAGTTCGTTTACATAATCAGAATAGAGGGTAAAACGGATCTGATTTGCTTCGGGAGTATACTTTTTGCCGTAGATAAGAAGGGCTTGAATGAGGCATTCCGCCATGGAATAATTGAAGGGATTTTGCCGGTCGGGGATTTGTGAAATCTCCTTTACATATTCCTTATGTTTAAGGAGCAAATCCCCCTTTTTATGAAACATGAATGCCCTTATAAAATAACCCAGAAGGCAGGCTTTTTCCTGTTTGGGAAATCCATTGGCATGGTTAAGCATGTTGTCTAAAGTCCCGTGAATTTGTTTTTTACGGGGGGCTTTTGCATGAACGAGAAAATAACATTCCCAAAGCCTTGATAATTGTTGGTAAGACAGTTCAGGATTGAATAAATCGGTAAAAAATTGTTTAGGGAAATCGGGGATCGGAACTACACCTCCGTACACTTGTTGGATAAAGAGAAAGCAAGTTGCAAAAAGTTGGTCAGGCCGATGGTTTGTCTGCGGAAGGTAAAAACGTTCCAGGGCATTTGAGTAATAATGCTCCGGATTATCTTCATCAACGAAAGATTCAAAAAATAAGAATCGCCCTTGGGGATGACCGGCCAGAAGGGATAGCATGGTCTCTTTTACGGGCAGGTTTCGTATATGATTTCCGAGTAAATTGGCAAGTTGGAATCGAAGTGCAGCATGAGCTTCAGGATCGAACGAATCAAGCAAAAGCTGGAGCGATTTGGTATTCTCCGTGGTTAATGCCAGCTTAAAGAGCGGGGTGGGATAGTTCCCGTTATGGGTATTCAGGTTATGAACCTCCGGAGAATCCTTCAGAAATGTATGGAGGTGCTCCCAGTCCGTAAAACCGAGAAAACGGGCAATGTTTTCGTAAGTATTTCGATAATGTTTTCGGTTTTGCTTGATAATTCCGAACAGGCGGCCTAAAGTATGGGGAGAAAGAGTCAGTCTTTTCTCAGCCATTTCTGCAGAAAGTTTTGATGCGTCCTGCATGTCGGTCATTGAAATTCCCGTTCTCTCCCGTATGAGTTGTTTTAATTTTTGTTTAGTGGTGTCGGGGATTCCCATATTTTCACAAAAATAGAAATTAAGAACCCCATTAATTTGGTTTATAAACTTGCAAAAAGTTGCAATAAACTTTATGCTAATATTTTTTATTTTTGTTTCTTAATACGTCCTAAACTAATTACGAAAATTATTAAAAATGACCAAAAAAACTAATTTCCATTTTCATGCGCCTTATTAGCGATTTATAGCCTTGTTATAATTGGTGAAGATCACCTGTATTTTCACCAATCGTGCAGGAAATATCGCTGGCTCGGTTCTACCCCCATGTCAATTGAATTGATCTGAATATTGCTCAATTCCGGCTTTGGTTTGTATAACATTCCTGCCGGAGGTCTGTCCTGCAAGTAATATTTAGAAAAACTGATTCAGCCGGATACTTTTCGGCTCTTTTAGGCGCTTGCAGTTCTGTGGTTGACCCTGCGCAGAACTGCGCCGCCTTTTTTTGTTATACGTAATTTCGATTTTTGTTTTTTTTATATTTTTTATTCTATAGGAAAATCAGTTTTTTTAAACCCGAAAAGGGCATTAAAATGTATGAGTTAATTTGAATAACAAGGAAAAGCAAAAAAAATATGCCGACCAAAATTTTGCCCCTTACTAAATAATAAAAATACCGCACCGTGACGCAGATTTTCAGTGATTCGACAAGACGGTGTTAAACTTTAACAATGCAAGTAGTTCAGCCTGTTTTCCTCCCTTTCCGTTGCATCAGTTGGAAAAAATCAGACCAAGTGTCATGCAACTAATCTTATTTATCTCTTTTTCTTTCCCCTGTCTCCTTTTGTTTTAGGCTTTCCGTACTTGCGTTTCATCGCTTCGGCACGGGTTATTTTTTGGTTTGTTTTTTTATTTTTTTCCTTTTTGTCATGAAATGCTTCACCGGGTTCCCGTCGCGCCCTCGCCACAGATATTTTATGTTTATAACGCGGTAATTCTTCTTCTATCAGCACGTCCGATATTTCCACTTCCTCCGGAAACAGCATTCTTTCCACCCGCAGCTGCATCAATTCTTCGGCGGCGCATAAGGCCTCTTCTTCACGCGGTGTATAAAAAGACAATGTTTCGCCCCGCGCATCGGCGCGTCCGGTTCTTCCTATCCGGTGTATGTAGTTTTCGGGTACTTCGGGCACGTCAAAATTGATCACATGGGTCACGCCCTGAATGTCTATTCCCCGTGAAACTAAATCCGTGGCGATAAGCATCCGTGTTTCTCCTTCCCGGAATCGGTTCACCGCCCTGAACCGGAAGTTTTGGTCTTTGTTTGAATGTATAATTCCCACCTGTCCGGCAAAATCTGGTTCAATACGTTCAAAAAGCCTATCGGCCAGGGAGCGGGACCCCGTAAATAGCAACACACGGTTCATGTCCTTTTTTGCCTTGAGCAGATGCAGGAGCAGATTTACCTTAGTGTGAAAATTGGGGACAGGAACGGCCCGTTGCGTAATTTCGGCTGGTGGTGTGCCCGATGGAGCGGCTTCCACCACGACATGATCGGCAAAATGCAGTTTCATGAAAGCGTCCACTTCTTCTGTCACGGTGGCCGAAAAAAACAGATGCTGCCTACGGGCGGGTAACAAATCAATGATGCGCGACAGTTGTGAACGAAACCCCAGGCTGAGCATTTCGTCTACTTCGTCCAACACGATTTTTTTTACATTTTTGAGGCGGAGGGAACCGTTGAGGGCCAAATCGAGTAAGCGCCCCGGTGTGCCTACCAGCAGATCACATCCCTTTAGTACTGCCTCTGCCTGGGTATTTATGTTGGATCCTCCGTACACGCCCAGCACCCGTGTATTTTGGTAGGTGCTTAGTTTTTGTGCTTCTCGCATCACCTGTACCACCAGTTCTCGGGTGGGTACCAAAATCACCGTTGTGGGATGCGGTTCCCTGGAAAAAGTCCATTGTCTTAGCAAGGGCAGCAGATAGGCAAAGGTTTTTCCGGTTCCCGTTTGGGCAACACCCAGCATATCGCGTCCGCTCATAATTACGGGGAAAGCCTTTTCCTGTATGGGAGTGGGGCGGGAATACCCTAAATCATGCAGGGCATTCAACAGTGCCGCGGATAAGTTTAAATCAGAAAAGGTCATGGGTCAAAAGTAGGGCTTTCCGGCGGGCCGGTCATATTTCGTATCCCCGGAAATCGATGCTTTGGTAATAGCGGGCATCGGCGCGCAGTTCACGCCTTTTGAGCAACAGAATAATTATTTTCAGCAGCGTGGTAATGGGCGTGAGTATCACGATGGCGGTGGGAAGCAGATACATGAACAGGCGCAGTCTGCCCATCCGTGCTTTGTTTCCAGGGCCTCCCTTGGCAGAAACGTAGCGCGCCCAGAAATGGAAATTGCGAACCCCGCGCGACTCCATGATGAGTAAATCAGGTTTTATTTCCACGGCCCCCGCCGTAAGCAATTCGTTCTGTAGCTCCAAAAAATCGGACGCACGCAATTTGCGCAGGATGATTTCTCCGAAAACGGAAGCGTGCCGTGTATCCTGCTCAGATACTCCGCTGCGGGGAAAAATACCCATAAATCCTTTGCGGATACCTTTGAGCATCCAGGCCAGAATGGTTACCAGACTGATTAAATTACCCGCTTTGTCCGTGAGCGCAATCTGACCTACATGTTGTGCGCCCAGTGTATGTAAGCGACGCTTCATTTTTTCCTGAGCATTTACGAACATGTTGCGGCAGCCCAAAAAGGTTATTACGGGTGTATTTTTGAACAATCTCGAGGCTTTTTCACTTTGCAGAAAACTGTTTACGGGGCGGCATACCGAAAGAAACCAGGGTTGATATCCGAGCAGGATTAAATCCCAGGTGATATTTTCGGGAATGGAATCGGGAGCCATGTCCATGGGAACCTCCAAGACCGTTTCGGGAAACGCATCGAAAAATTCGGTACCAGTCCACGGGAAGGGATAGGGAACCGTAGGTCTTAATTTTTCATAATGGATAAAAATATCGGACTCTCCGCGAAAAACGCTGATTAATGATTCGGCAATATCATCCGTCTGACCTGTTTGCGAATAGGTGATGACCAGAATGTTTTTTTTCACTCGGGACGCTAAATTTTTCCCGAAGTAACGAAATTTTGATTTGGCAGGTTTTTTGTTCTAGCTTTAATCCAATTCTTATGATGTATGAACAAAAAATTCGTTTTGGTTTCTTCCGTTTTTTTCTTTAGTTTTTTCACTCTGGTGTCTGCGCAGAAGGTAACCCTTCCATCCGGAGTCAATACCCAGGGCGGCATTCAGAATTCGCTGCCTTCCGGTGTAAACGGCGGGGGCGCGGTGGGCAATGTGATTCACACGTTAACCGGGGAAGGTAACGGAAGTAATCCCCTCAGCAATGAGCAAATTATTGACGGGCTTAAGGAAGCCCTTACCGTGAGTGTGCAGAATGCCGTGGACCTTACTTCCAAAACGGACGGGTTTTTCAAAAATCCTGAAATATTCATTCCCTTTCCCAAAGAGGCCCAATCCGTAAAAACGCAGGCTGACCGCTACGGGCTGAAGGGCCAGACAGATGATTTCGTGCAGCGGCTGAACCGGGCTGCCGAGGATGCGGCCAAAAGCGCGGCTCCCATTTTTGTGAATGCCATCAAATCCATCACCATTACGGACGGACTCGAATTACTGAAAGGCGGCGATGACGCGGCCACCCGGTTTTTGGATACCAAAACCCGTAAGCCGCTTTATGATACCTTTCTGCCTGTAGTGAAAACCTCGCTCGACAAGGTGAAAATTACCGAGATATGGACACCGTTGTGGAGGAATTATAACAAATACGCTCCCGCGGCGGGCGCCATCGGCGGCATGATGGGGCAGGGGAATGCCCTTCCGAAGGCGGTGAATCCGGATCTGCCCGATTATGTAACAAAACTTGCGTTAGACGGGTTGTTTAAGATGATGGCCAAGGAAGAAGCGAAAATTCGCAAAGATCCTGCGGCTCAGGTTACAAATCTGCTGCAGACCGTTTTTGGTAGCCTGGGCGGAAATTGATACTGCTTCCTTATCTGAATTACCTTTTACTTATCCATTTCCCGCACTCACCACGGGTGTAGTGGATTTTTCGCTGCAAAGTACCACCAGCAGGTTGCTCACCATGGCGGCTTTTTTCTCCTCGTCCAGATGCACCACCTTTTTCTCTGACAGTTGGTCTAAAGCCATTTCCACCATCCCTACGGCTCCTTCCACAATCTGCTTGCGTGCGGCTACCACAGCCTGGGCCTGCTGCCGCTGTAACATAGCTCCCGCAATCTCCGGTGCATAGGAAAGGTGCGAAATCCGCGCCTCGATGACTTCAATGCCGGCAATGTTTACCCGGTCGGAAATTTCCTGCTCCAGCATCCGGTTTATTTCTCCGCTGCTTTCACGCAGGGTATATTTGGCATGTTCATCTTCATGGTTGTCGTAAGCGTAAGATCCCGCCAACTGCCTTACGGCAGCTTCACTTTGTATGGTCACAAACTTCTCATAATTTTCTACTTCAAATGCGGCTTTGAATGTTTCCTGAACCCGCCATACAATCACCGCACCGATGATGATGGGATTGCCCGACTTGTCGTTCACCTTTAATTGAGATGATTCCAAATTTCTTGCCCGAAGCGATACCTTCCGCTTTAGGTAAAACGGATTAACCCATTGAAATCCTTCGGATTTTATGGTGCCCACATATTTACCGAACAGGGTGCATACGCGGGAGCTGTTGGGTTCTACGGCCACAAAGCCGCTGAGCAGAAAGAGGGTGAAAATGCCTACAGGTACTGCCAGGCCGGGCAATTCCGCCGTTATGGAAACAGCCAGACCCGCAAGGCATCCTGCTGCTGCCAGCAATACAATCCACCCCGAAGTGGGGACAATAATTTTTTCCTGATTTTCCATCGAATGATATTTATGCACCGAAATTAGCCAAAATATCCGCACCGACTCATCCTTGCTTTCGGTATCTTTGAATTTGGTGGCGTATTTGACGGTTTTGTGCAAAAGCATCGTAATTTTGGAACCATGAAAAAGGGAGTGTTTTTGTTTGGATGGATGATTTTGGGCTTTGTCGGATGTGTGTCCGTCAAAATTCCGGTGGAAGTGCTTCGTCCTGCACCGGCAACCCTGCCCCGCATGGTGAAGCGTGTAGGGGTCTGCGACCGCAGTTTTTTGAGTAGGGCTAATACTGCCGTTATTTTTGAAAACGGTGAACCGAGTTCCCGTTTTGCCGCTCTTGCCCGACTGGCGCCTAATAGCGGGGCACAAGCCGTAGAGGTAGAGTTATCTGCTTTTCGTCGTTTTGATGTTTCCGTTTTTGAATCTTCCGAGCAGCCCGGCTCCGGTAGTGCCTTTTCCGTCCCGGATGCGGCCACATTAACAGTCTGGAACAAAGACAGCCTGTTCGATGCCGTAGTTTCCCTTGAATCGTTTCAAGTGAATATTTCTTCTTCCGGAGGAGTGTTTCCTACGGTGGTGTACGATAGATTCGGAAACGCATTTACCGTTCCGCGCTTTCAGGATTATCGTAACGTAAGCATCCGTATTTTGTGGAAAATTTACCGTACTTCTGACGGAGACGTACTTTACACTAAAGAAGATGAACATACGCTGTATTTTGCCGCCAACGGATACAGTTCTGATGCCATTTACCGCAGCCTTCCCTCCCGCCTGGGATCGGTGGAAAATGCCGCCCAGGTGATGGGAATCCGCTTCGCCCAAAATTTCATTCCCTTTTGGCAGAGCGGAACCCGCCGCATTTATCCCGGTCAGTCGGATGCCTGGTTGGAAGCTTTGGACAGTGCCCGGGTGGGTAATTGGGATTCCGCGGCCGATCAATGGGAGAAATTGGCGAGGAAAGCATCCATAGGCCCTTTACACAGGCAGGCGGTTTATAATCTGACGGTAGCAAACGAAGTGTTGGGCCGTTTTGAAGAAGCTGAAAAATGGGCTAATCTGGGACGCCGCAAATTTAAAGGACGCGAATTTGACGGGGCACTGCTTTATATCGACCGCCGAAGAGTGGAAAGCCGCGAGTTGGATGAACAGCTTCCGTAGTTGTCGGATTATCCATTTTCGTCTTTTTTAGTACTTTACTTTGCCGGATTGCATTTTTTAAATTCCTTTTTTTTACTTTTGCACTCCTTTTAAGAAACGTACGGCATGTCGGCAAGCGTAAAATTTTACACGGGTGGAGCCACCAACGATTTGGCAGATAAAATAGCCACATCATACGGTACCGCGCTCGGTAAGGTCAAGCTGGCCCACTTCAGCGACGGGGAAATTCAACCCAGTTTTGAGGACAGCGTGCGCGGCTGCGATGTGTTCATCATCCAGTCTACCATGCCCCCTGCGGATAATCTGATGGAATTGTTGCTTATGATTGATGCCGCAAAAAGGGCTTCTGCCCGGCAGATCGTGGCCGTGATTCCGTATTTCGGATATGCAAGGCAGGACCGGAAGGACAAACCCCGCGTTTCCATAGGGGCTAAGCTGGTGGCCAATCTGCTTTCTGCAGCCGGTGCCACACGCATTATGACCATGGATTTGCATGCCGACCAGATTCAGGGTTTTTTTGATTATCCCGTAGATCACCTGTTCGCCTCGTCCATTTTTGCGCCGTACATGAAAAGCCTTCACCTGGAAAACATTGCCGTGGTAGCCCCCGATATCGGCGGGTCGAAGCGGGCCAATGCTTATTCCAAGCATCTCAATTGCGAGATGGCGCTCTGTTACAAAGTGCGCGAAAAAGCCAATCAGGTGGAGTCCATGACCGTTATCGGTGATGTGGAAGGCAAGAACATCATCATGATTGATGACATGATTGATACGGGCGGTACGCTCACCAAAGCGGCAGATATGATGATTGAGCGGGGAGCCTTAAGCGTCCGTGCATTCTGCACTCATGCCGTACTCTCTGGGAATGCCTATGAGCGCATCGAGCAGTCGGGTCTTACCGAGCTGGTGGTTACGGATTCCATTCCGTTACGTCGCGAATCCTCCAAAATACGGGTGTTGTCCTGTGCCGATACATTTGCCAATACCATTCATCGTCTCCTGCACGATGAATCCATAAGTTCTCAATTTATATTTTAATACGGTTAAGAAATGAAAACCATCGCCATCAAAGCCGAAGTGAAACAAGGCACCGGCAGAAGCGCCGCCGCAAAAGCCCGCAAAGAGGGAAAAGTACCCTGCGTTCTTTACGGAGGTTCCGAGAATATGAACCTGCTCGTAGATGAGAAAGAACTGAATAAGTTTCTCTATACCCCCGAGGTATTGATTGCCGAAATACAGGTAGAAGGAGGAAAAACGGTGAAAGCCCTGGTACAGGATGCCCAGTTTCATCCTATATCTGATGCCACCATTCATGCCGATTTTAAGGAATTGGTATCAGGACAGCCCGTGAAAGTGAGCCTGCCTATCCGTGTGGTTGGTAACTCCATAGGTGTTCGTGCCGGTGGTAAAATGAAAGAAATTTTGCGCAAGCTGCGCGTAAAAGGAATGCCGGAAAATCTGCCTGATTTTGTGGAAGTGGATATCACTAACGTGAATATAGGTCAGTCGTTCCGCGTAAACCAACTCAACTTGAGTGGAGTGGAATTTTTAGACTCGCCCAGTAACGTAGTGGTTACGGTAGCTGCAACCCGTGCAACCCGCCAGGCTGCTGAGGAAGCCGCCGCTGCCGCTGCGCCTGCCAAGAAAAAATAAGCGCACTTTCTGATATGATTACGGCAAATCTCTTTTGAGGTTTGCCTTTTTTTGCTTTCGTAAGTTCCCTCATATGACCATGCCTAAAAATTCACCCTTCCTGCTTACCTTTGCCGCGTGGTAAAAATCGGTAAAATCGAGTTGGGGGCATTTCCCCTGCTGTTGGCTCCCATGGAAGATGTGAGCGATCCGCCGTTTCGTGCACTCTGCAAGAAGCACGGAGCCGATCTGATGTACACAGAATTCATTTCTTCGGAAGGATTGATACGCCACGCCATCAAAAGCGTAAAAAAACTGGATATTTTTGAATATGAACGGCCTATAGGTATTCAAATTTTCGGCGGAGAAATTGAATCCATGAAGCAGGCCGCCGCCATGGCGGAAGCGGTCAATCCCGATTTGGTGGATATCAATTACGGCTGTCCCGTGAAAAAAGTGGTATGCAAAGATGCGGGAGCCGGCATTCTGAAAAATATTCCTAAAATGGTGGCTATGACCGCCGAAATCGTAAAATCGGTTCAAGTGCCCGTTACCGTAAAAACCCGTCTCGGCTGGGACGATGAAACCAAACATATTGTGGAGGTGGCTGAGCGGTTGCAGGATGTGGGTATACAGGCTCTGTCCATTCACGGGCGCACCCGAGTGCAGATGTACAAGGGAGAAGCCGACTGGACGCTCATCGGTGAGGTGAAAAACAATCCGCGCATGCGCATCCCCATTTTTGGAAACGGCGATATCAACAGCCCGGAAAAGGCCGTGGAATATCGCGCCCGTTACGGGGTGGATGGGGTAATGATCGGACGCGCTGCCATCGGGTATCCCTGGTTTTTCCGGGAAGTGAAGCACTATCTCAAAACCGGTTTACGGATGGAAGGTCCAACCGTGGCAGAGCGGGTACAGGCCTGTCGGGAACACCTCGATATGGCTGTTCGTTGGAAAGGGGAGAAGCTGGGTATTCTGGAAACCCGCATGCACTATTCCAATTATTTTAAAGGCTTGCCTGATTTTAAAGATTTCAGGATAAAATTAGTTACTTCTGAAAAGCAGGCTGAATTGACGGAAACGTTGGAAATTATCCGTGATAAGTACGAGGCCATGGAATTATCGGCCTGAACGCAGCGAAGCTGAAAAGTAGGCTTTTTTTACCAACACCATACGCAGGGCGGAAACGAGAGCTCCGGTAAGGAGTACCAAGCTTACACTGAACAAAACATCGCTTCCGTGCACGATAATCGGATAGGGAGGAGCTCCCTCCTGAGGGCCTGACTTTACCCAACCGGTACTTATCTGAAGAAGGCAGACGGCCAAGCCCAAAACTACTCCCGCAAGGCATCCGATTAGGGTAATTAAAAAACCCTGACTCCAGAAAATGGTTCTTATTTTGACGGCTGAAAAGCCTATGCTGCGCAGCACCGCCGTATCTTTTCGTTTTTCTACCAACAACATGGTCAGCGCCCCGAAGATATTGAAGGATGCCAACAACAGAATAAAAGAGAGAATGAGTGTGAGCATCAGTTTTTCGCTTTTGAACACTTTATAAAAGACGGCTTGCTGTTCCAGCCGGTTTTTTACCGTGAGCTCAGGCGGAAGTAATCCGGCAATTCTGCTTTTTACGGTTTCGATGTCCCATCTGCTTTCTACGGCAATCTCAAGTGCGGTGATTTTATTTTCTGCATCGAGCACTTCAGCGGCCAGTGAAAGCGGAACCCATACATAGCGGGAATCATAGTCCTGCTGTATTGAGAAAACACCTGAAGGGAATGCCGCTACCGAACGGAACGGGGCAAATAAATCTATTTTTCTGCCCCGTTTGGGGAAATACATGACCAGCCGCCTGGAAGCATTGTCCAGATTGATGCCGAGTATATTGGCCACTCCTGCAGCCGGAAGGCAGTAGGGAATACTGTCATTAAACATTTCCGGCGAACCGTCCAGCATCAGAGGAGCTATTTCCTGATACGACGGGTTATCCGCCTCAATACCTTTCAATATGCCGATGTATTGTTTATCGCCATATAGAAACAGGGCATTGTCCTGCAAAACGGGAGATACCGTTTTTACGCCCTCGAGCTCCCTGATTTGGTGGAATAATTGAGCGTCCTGTTCAAAGGTTTTTCCTTCCCGAAGTTCGATTTTTAACTCAGGATCGGCCTGATTAAACAGGCTGATGACCCAGGCCTCCAACCCGTTGAAAGCCGAGAGCAAAATAATGAGTGCTGCCGTGATGACCATTACCGTAATGCCCGATATGCCTGAAATCAGGTTGATGATATTTCTCGATTTTTTCGAGAAAAGATATCGGAAGGCTATAAATGCGGTGAGCTTCAAAACAACAACGGAGCACTGAAAGGCGACTGCAAAGTTGCAGAATTTTGAATAGAATGGTACTTTCGCGCTTGATTTGTTATGTTCGGAAAAACAGCATCATACATCATCCGTTTTCGAATTCCATTATTAGTGGTTTTCCTCTTGCTTACAGGTTACATGGCTTACAGGAGCCGAGAAGTGACCATGAGTTACAAGTTGGCAACGCTCATGCCTAAGACGGACAGTACCTACGTGGCTTACGAGCGCTTTAAGCAAACATTCGGGCAGGATGGAAATATCATCATCGTTGCCAATAAGGAAAGTCGTTTTTTCAGCGCGGAACACCTCAATGCTTTTTTCGAGCTTCAGGAGGATTTAGGGAAAATTCCGGGGGTCAAACAGACCGGGGGCATAAAAAATGTGGTTGACATTGTAAAAGATACCGTTCAAAAAAAGTTTACGGCGGTTCCGGTTTGGAACGGAGCCATGCAAAGCGATGCCGATGCGGTGATTCTGGAAAACAGATTGAGTCATCTCCCTTTTTACAACCGGGTATTTTTTGATCTGAAGAAAGATGTGTTTCTCATTCTGGTTACCTTAGACCAAAAGGTGCTGAATTCCAAGGAGCGCCTGAATGTGGTTGATGCCATTGAAAAAAGAGTGAATGCATTTCGCTCGGAGCGCACCACGGAAATGCACATCTCCGGACTTCCTTATATCCGGGCGGTTTATGTAAAAAAGGCCAAGCGCGAAATTACCCTTTTTGTAGGACTCGCTGCGCTGGTTACGGCCGTGGTACTCATCCTCATTTTTCGCTCTCTTATTGAAGTGGTAGTTCCCTTGGTAACCGTTATGCTTGGCGTAGTTTGGGCGCAGGGATCTTTAGGAGTGCTCGGGTATGAAATTACCATTCTTACCGGTCTCATCCCGCCTTTGCTGATTGTCATCGGAGTGCCCAATGCCATCTACATTATCAATAAATACCATCAGGAATACAACATCTCCGGAGATAAAATGGCTGCTTTAATTCAGGTTATCGCCAAAACAGGTAAAGCCATTTTTCTTACCAACCTGACTACGGCCATCGGCTTCGGCACGTTTGTCATTACGGGCAGTGATATACTGGTTGAATTTGGCATTGTAGCCTTTCTCAATATCATGCTGTTGTTTCTGTTGTCCCTGATATTGATTCCTATTTTATTTTCGTTTCTTCCTCCTCCGTCCGTGCGTGTCCGTGCGCATCTGGATAAAAGGCTGGCACAGGCCCTTATACGCCTTTTGATTCTCATTTCCCAAAATTTCAGGCCCTGGGTGTATGGAGCCATTGTGATTATCGGGGTTATTTCTGCCATAGGTATTTCCCGTATCGAGGTGAAAGGAAATTTGGTGGATGATGTTCCCGAAAAATCAGACCTGATGAAGGATCTCCGTTTTTTTGAAAATGCCTTCGGAGGGGTAATGCCTTTGGAAATTACGGTAGATACCCGTAAAGAACGGGGTGTGGTGACGGATGTGCGCACCTGGAGTAAAATAGAAGAATTTCTGGAGTATTTGGATGCACAGCCTATTTTCTCACGTCCCATTTCCTACATCGAAGGAATTAAATTTGCCAATCAGGCATTCTATAACGGCAATCCTGATGCGTTTAGCCTTCCCAACCAATTCGACCGGGTATTTATTATCAACTACCTTAAGCAGAATGAAGGCCGGGATTCGCTTTTGGCAAATTTTATGAATAAAGACAAGTCCGTTGCCCGCATCAGCGTAATGATGAAGGACTTGAATACGATTGAAATTCAACAGATAAAAGATGACCTTAAAAAGAAAGCCGCGGAGATTTTTCCTGAAGAAAAATACAATGTGGATATAACGGGAGGTTCCATTACCTTTTTAGAGGGCACCAAATATCTGGTTTGGAATCTTCTTCAGAGCTTATTGCTTGCCGTACTGCTGATATCCTTATTTATGGCGATATTGTTTCAGAATATACGCATCGTCATGATATCTCTTATTCCCAATCTCATTCCCATGGTGGTTACGGCAGCCGTGATGGGCTTTTTGGGTATCGCGCTTAAACCTTCGACTATTTTGGTTTTTAGCGTGGCTTTCGGCATTTCGGTGGATGATACCATTCACTACCTGGCTAAGTTTAAGGACGAACTGAAACAGAACGGGGGAAATATCCGCTCTGCCGTGGTAAAGGCCTTGCGGGAGGTAGGACTCAGCATGGCCTACACGTCCATCGTGCTCTTTTTCGGATTCTCCGTGTTTGCCGCATCCGAGTTCGGAGGTACTGTTGCTCTGGGTACGTTGGTTTCTTTTTCGCTGCTGGCAGCCATGTTTACCAACCTCATTCTTTTACCCTCTTTGCTCATGACCTTACACAACAGCCGGAGTAACCGCCGCAGATTAAGAAAACGTAAACCCAAATCAGTGCTCTCATGAAAGGCATCATTCTTGCCGGGGGCTCAGGCACCCGCCTCTATCCCATTACCTATGCCATCAGCAAACAGGTAATGCCGATTTATGACAAGCCCATGATTTATTATCCCCTGTCGGTGCTTATGATGGCCGGAATCAGGGAAATTCTGATTATTTCCACGCCGCAGGATCTGCCTAATTTTCAAAAGCTGTTAGGCAGCGGCGAACAGTTTGGACTTTCCTTTTCCTACATAGTACAGGAAAAGCCGGAGGGGCTCGCCCAAGCGTTTACCCTAGGCGCCGATTTTATCGGGAATGATTCCGTTTCGCTTATTTTGGGCGATAATATTTTTTATGCTTCCGGCCTTTCCAAAAAACTACAGGCTTGCGCAAATCCTGACGGTGGAGTTATTTTCGCCTACCATGTTTCTGATCCGGAACGCTACGGTGTGGTTGAGTTTGATATGGATTTCCGGGTTCTCAGTATTGAGGAAAAACCATCCGTTCCAAAATCAAACTATGCGGTTCCAGGCTTATATTTTTACGACAACAGCGTGGTACAGTTGGCCAGAGAGTTGAAGCCGAGTCCGCGTGGCGAGTATGAGATTACGGACATCAATAAGGAATATCTGCTGCAGAATAAGTTAAAGGTGGTGGTGTTTGACCGGGGCACGGCCTGGCTGGATACGGGAACCTTTGCTTCGCTGATGCAGGCCGGGCAATTTGTTCAGGTGATTGAGGAGCGGCAGGGCCTTAAAATAGGCTGCATTGAGGAAGTTGCCTACCGCATGGGTTTCATCAACGATGAACAGCTTCATCAACTTGCCCAACCGCTGCTGAAAAGCGGGTATGGCCATTATCTGATGCAATTATTGAAAAAGTAAATACACATTATCATGATTGAAAGGGAAAAAGAAATACGCATCCTGGTTACGGGAGGTGCGGGTTTTGTAGGCAGCGCCATGGCCGAACGATTGGCCCGTAATCCAAACCATCAGATTATGATTGTGGACAATCTCGTGACTGGCGAATTGGAAAAGGTGCCTGATATGCCCAACATGCAGTTTATTAAATGCGACGTAAACGATTATTCCGAAATATCGGCCGTGTTTTTTGCGGGTAGGTTTCATTATGTGTTTCATTATGCTGCCCTCGTAGGTGTGCAGCGTACGCTCAGAAATCCTGTTAAGGTGTTGGAGGATATACGTGGAATTGAAAATATTCTTAAACTCTCTAAGAATACGGGAGTAAAGCATGTTTATTTTTCTTCCTCCTCCGAAGTGTATGGCGAGCCGGTGGAGTTCCCCCAAAATGAAGAAACCACCCCGCTTAATTCCCGCCTGCCCTATGCCATCGTGAAAAATGTGGGAGAAGCTTATTTGCGTTCTTACCAGCGCGAGTATGGTCTGGATTTTACGATTTTTAGATTTTTCAATACTTACGGGCCTAAACAGAGCAAAGATTTTGTGATTTCCCGGTTCATCAGCATGGCTCTGCAAAACCGCCCCATCAGCATTTATGGCGACGGAAGCCAGACCCGTACATTTTGTTTCGTGGAAGACAATGTGGATGCCTGCTACAGGGCGTTCAGCGAACGTCTGTTTGTAAACGATGTGGTGAACATCGGCGGGAATATTGAATTCCCCATTCTGGAGGTGGCCAAGCTGGTAAAAAAACTCACGGGGTCCAATGTGGAAATCCGCTTTCTGCCTGCATTAAAGGAAGGGGATATGACCCGAAGGCTTCCCGATACATCCAAAATGCAGACACTTCTTCAACGCGAGGCGCTGCCTCTGGAAGAAGGCATCCGTCGCATTCTGGCTGACACCAAATACATTCTCTGATTGCTTTAGGCGTTTTCCGCCACTACTTCCTCCACGCCCGGCACCATTTTTTTGAGTAGGTGTTCTATGCCGTTTTTCAGCGTTACGGTAGAAGAGGGGCATCC
>JBIJBG010000118.1:0-6355 GCA_044345355.1 Flavobacteriales bacterium | reverse complement strand
TCTTCAAAATCATCCAGATAGCGCGGATCATCAGGTGTCCCCAAAGAATCAGCCCAGGTTTTATCTTTTTCGGAATTTTTTTTGTCAATCACCACCACCTTTTCCTGGCCCTGAAGCTGAATGCCCATGGCGTAGCGGACACCCGAAGCCGCAGAAACCAATTTATCCCGAAACGGAAAGTGATCGTTGATATAGGCATCAACCCCTTTTGCCCAGGTTCCTTTTATATATCCCTCCGCACTCGGTACAGGCCATTTACTCAGGGTGCGTTTTTCATCTTCAGAAATTTCTTTCGGTTTGATGATGAAAAACAGGGAAGGCACGATACAGACCGCGAGAAAAAAGGTGACGGAGAATACTTTATTTTTCATCATGGCATCAGAATCGGAAATAAATAAACGGATTGAACGTGGCATCAACCAATAAAACGGTGGACAATGCCAACAGGAGCAAACTCAAAGGAAATGAAACAGGCTGATAAATATGCGCGGCAAAACGCGCTATCCGATGCTCGGGAGAGAACAGTTCGTTCCACGGGATGCACAACAGGATGACCGCAATAAAAAGAAAAATATGGCCTGTTATATCGGTATAAAAGCCGGGACCTATGGGATTGGGCGAAGCAAAAAGCATGACCACAAACTGCTTCAGTTTTTCGAAATCCACAAAATAAAAAATGGCCCTGCTGAACACAATCAAAAACAACGTGTAGGCATGCTTGATGAAGCGGGGCGTAACGTCGAGTATGTTGCGCATGTATTTCTCCAGCAGCATGAAGCAGCCAAAGTAAAAACCCCACAGTACAAAGTTCCAGCTGGCTCCATGCCATAACCCGGTGAGGGTCCACACCACCATGATGTTTCTGTCCTGCATGCGGCGGTTTCCGCCCAGCGGGATATACACGTAATCGCGGAAAAATTTTCCGAGCGAAATATGCCAACGCCGATAAAAGTCGGCCACGGAGGTAGCCGCATAGGGATTCCGGAAGTTTTCATCCAGCCTGAAACCGAACATGCGCGCCAGACCGATGGCCATATCGGAATATCCAGAAAAGTCGAAATAAATCTGAATGGAAAACAGGACAATTCCGAACCAGGCTTCCGCCGAAGAAAGATCGGGAAACTGCCCTTCGAGGTATTTCTGCACCAAAGCGCCGGTGGAATTGGCAATCACTACTTTTTTGAAAAGTCCTAAACAAAAACGATTCACTCCGGACCATATCAGCTCCCAATCGAGCTTCCTGTTTGCCAGATCCTCCTCAATGGTGCGGTACCTGACAATGGGACCGGCCACCAATTGGGGAAACATGCTCACGAACATGAGAAAATTCACCAGGCTTTTTTGGGCCTTTACCTCGTTTCGATACACATCTATCGAATAGGATATAGTTTGAAATGTATAAAAGGAAATGCCGATGGGCAGTGTATTTTCAGGTTTGGGAAAAGGAAGCGGAATAAACCAATTGATATTTTCCCAGATAAACCCTCCGTACTTAAACGCAAGTAAAAGCCCCAAATTACCTGCCACCGATAATCCTACCACCATTTTTGCCTTAACCGTGCCTCTCCACCGTTCAATAAACAGTCCGTTGAAATAATCAAAAAGGGAACTGAATAAAAGAAGACATACCCACATGGGTTCACCCCAGGCATAAAAAATGTAGGAGAAAACGGTAAGCGTCAGATTTCGCCACACATTATTCCGGCTCAGGTAATAAATAATTACACAGAGCGGCATGAATACATACAAAAAAGTCAGGGATGAAAAAACCATGCGGTGTTGAACTACTTATTTTCCAGAAACGGGGGCAAAGTTATCAGAAAAGCATAACGAACCGGAACAGCAGAACAAGGGCATTATTCGGCATTTGCAAAACGGCATTTGCCTTCTTCCAGAAAGAGCGAAAACTCGCTTGCATTGGGCGTATATCCTTTTGGCTCTGCCAACAATTGCCCTTCATGGCCCACAAGCACATAAAACGGCTGGGCATTGTTGTTATAATACATCTGCTGAAAATAACTCCATTTCTGTCCTACTGTTTTGGCGGTGCGGTCACCTACTTTTTCGGGAGACGACAGATTTTCTTTGTCATCACAATACAGAGAAACCAACACATAATCGTCTTTTATTTTTTCATACACTTCTTTGCGGGGCCACACGTTTTCCTCCATCCTGCGGCAGTTGGGGCAGTTCCATCCGGTAAAATCGAGTATCATCGGTTTGTTTTCGCGACGCGCCCGTTTAATTCCTTCCGCATAATCGTGTTCGCAATCCAACCCGAGCGGACAGGTCTGCTCCTCGGTGGTCCATTCCTTATAAAAATCAGGAGGAGGGAAACCGCTGATGAGACGCAGGGGAGCTCCCCATAAACCGGGTATGAGATAAAACACGAAACTGAACGTAAAGATTCCGAGGAGGAGTCCGGGGATGCCCGTTTTCCCATCATCGGTGTCGCTTTTAAAGCGCAACTTTCCGATGAGATAAAGCCCCATCAGACCGAAAATTACGATCCAAAGCGCCAGGAAAACTTCCCGCTTCAGGATTCCCCAGTGATAAGCCAAATCCACGTTACTGATGAATTTCAGCGCTAAAGCCAACTCCAGAAAACCCAACACTATTTTTACACTGTTGAGCCAGCCGCCCGATTTGGGAAGGGATTGCAGAAACCCGGGAAACGCGGCAAACAGAGCAAAAGGCAATGCCAAAGCAAGCGCAAATCCGAACATGCCTACAAGAGGTCCGACATCACTGCCGCCCGTGGCCGCCTCCACCAACAAGGTCCCTATGATGGGGCCCGTGCAGGAAAAGGAAACCAGCGAAAGCGTAAAAGCCATAAAGAAAATGCCGATAAGGCCACCTTTATTGGAGGCCGAGTCTGCCTTATTCACCAGCCACCCGGGCAGGGTAATTTCAAAAGCCCCGAAAAAGGAAACGGCAAAGACCACGAAAATGACAAAAAATGCGAGGTTAAAAAAGGCATTGGTGGCCATCTGGTTGAGTGCTTCAGGGCCAAAGGCCTTCGTAACCAGAAAGCCGAGGGAGGTATAAATGACAATGATGGAAATCGCATAAATCAAAGCATTAACAAGCCCTTTCACGCGGCCCCCGCTTTTCTTGGTAAAATAACTTACCGTAAGCGGCACCATAGGAAATACGCAGGGAGTAAGCAGGGCCAGAAAACCGCCTAAAAACCCGGCAATAAAAATGCCCCAAAAAGATCGTTCTTCCTTTTTTTCAGCTGACAAAGAAGCAGACCCACAGGAAGCATTAAGGGCAGCAATGGCTTCGGGTGAAAGTTTTTGAGGTTCCGCAAGTGCATCATCGCCGGTATTTACGGGCACTACTTCCTGTATTTTTTCTGCAGAATCGGACGGAAGAGTATCCGCATTTTCAGTAACGGCAGCTTCTTTGCAGTCGGCCTTTTTACCGCTGCCTTTAATGGTGATGTCTAAGGATGCGGGTGTCTGCACGCACATTCCGGTGGCATCATCGCAGGCCTGTCCTTCAATATCCACACGAACAGAAAAATCATCCTGAGTGAGGCGCTTGATTTTTTGCGTAAACACCACCTGGTTTTCAAAATAGCGGGCCTGTCCCTGCATCAGATCGTCGTAAAAATCTTTGTGAGGTTTGGGCTCCACGGTTTTCCCGATACGTTCAAAACAGGGGCTTTTTGACCAGTTAAATACCAGCGGAAGAAAAACGGGATCCGTTTTCTGCGAGTACAGATGCCAACCGGACTTGATAACCGCCTTAATGCGAATTTCACCCTCCGTTTGTGTGGCCGACTTGTATTCAGTGGACCAGGTAACCGGATTCTGCATTTGGGCAAGCGTGGCCAAGGGCAGAAAAGAAACGGCCAAAAAAAGTTGTCTCAGGCGCATGACGTTCGAAAATAAAATTCAAAGAAAAGAAAAGCGGGGCATTACCCCGCTAAAAAAACCGATAATTCTGTTAATTACCCGATAAACGAGTCCATTTTTCATTCCTCCTTTTTGGTGCCGAAATCTACCTTGGGTGCCTTATCAGCCCCTTCCGCGGCCTTGAAATACGCTCTTTTCTCAAATCCGAAAAGGGAAGCCGTCAAATTATTCGGGAATCGGCGAATGAACGCATTGTAATCCAGCACGGCATCGTTGAAGTTTTTCCGTTCCACCGAAATCCGGTTTTCGGTACCCTCCAACTGCACCATCAAATCCTGAAAGGCCTGGGTGGCTTTAAGTTCCGGATAACGCTCTACCACCACCATCAACCGGCTTAATGCGCCGGACAATTTATCCTGGGCAGCCTGAAATTTATCCAGATTCTCCTGCGTTAAATCTTTCGGATCCAGTTTCATGGAAGTCGCGTTACTGCGCGCTTCAATTACGCTTTCCAGCGTTCCTTTTTCAAAATCGGCCGCTCCCTTTACGGTTTCCACCAAGTTGGGAATAAGATCGGCCCGGCGCTGGTATTGATTTTCCACCTGGGCCCACTTGCCGTCAATCGTTTCCTCGCGGTTCACCATACCGTTGTAACCGCATCCGGAAAGGGCAACCACACTCAAAACACCCAATGACAACATGGTCATAAACTGCTTCATTCTTTTCATTTCTTTTTTCTTTTGGATAAAAGTACTGCTTTGAACGATACCTCCTTGCGGAGGTTACGATTTTTCGGGGATTATGGCCAAAACACGGGATGTATGCGGGGAGATTTTCGACGAATCCGCCAGACCGATTCCCTCCAGCCAGACAATCTTGCCACCGCTGATCAATACATGCGTACGCTCCTTTGCAAAACGATTTATTTTTTGGTCGGTAAGTAGGTCGCTCACTTTTTTAGAACCCTTCATCCCCAACGGCTGCATCCGATCTCCGGACTCCCGAATACGCCATACAAGCGGAAAGGTCAGGGTATCCGCATCCAGATAAGCCTTTGTTCTGTCCGCCAAATCCGCTATTTCATCCGGGGAGATATACTTCACCGAATAACCGGGCAAACGCGGAGTCAGTTGGTCCGACAGATAAATGATTTCCTGCTTTTCCTCCGTAAGCGGAGCAATAAGAATAAGGTCGCGGTCCACCAGCAAACGGTGCGTGGCCGTAAACATCGTTTTTCCCGTCATATTTCCGGAAGCCGCCCGGGAGAGTCCGTATGCCTGGTCATAGGTTAAACCGAACGGCCGGGAAACATGAAAAATAGCCGTAGCCCTGAGCTCAGGAGGCAGCATAGACAGTGCCGACAGGATAATTCCCTGGGGATTGATAAGGCCGTAATTTTTTAGCAAAAAATCGAAAAGTTCCGTATCGGCAGCCAAATGGGAGGCCGTTTCACGGATGCCCTGCTCCGCCGTGGGAAAAACATCGCGCAACAAAGGCATGAGCTTGTTCCTGATCCGGTTTCGGGAATATTCATTTTTCAGGTTGGAAGAATCTTCGCGCCATGAAAAGGCATTCTCCTCCAGAAAGTGCATCAGTTCCACTTTGGTAAAATCCAGCAAAGGCCGGTAAACTCCGTCATGCCTGTCCTTCATACCGATGAGTCCTTTCATGCCCGTACCGCGGAACAGTTGAAGCAGGACGGTTTCCGTGCGGTCTTCGGCCTGATGGGCGGTAAAAATTCCCGAAAAGCCCTGCTTTTCCGCCAACGTGCGGAAGAAATCATACCGAATTTCCCGCGCCTTCTCCTGAATTCCGGAAGATTTGGCAAACGTGCCGGGACTTACGGTTTGGAGAAAAAAAGAAATTCCATATTCCTCGCACATTTGCCGGCAAAAGCGGGCATCCTCATCGGACTCGGCGCCTCGTAGACCGTAGTTTACATGGGCTGCACCAAAGCGGATTCCTTTCAGTCGAAAGAGATGAAACAAAGCGATGCTGTCGCTTCCTCCGCTCAAAGCTAGCAATACGGGCTTATCGGAAGGTAATCCGAAATTTTGAAAAACAGCTTCAAAACGAGTTAATAAAGCGAAACTCATAATTCTCTCAAATTTACGCCTAAAACCCGTGCCATGGCAGAAGCCTTAACCATACATTCCTCGTATTCCGCCTCGGGGTCGGAAAGCAGTGTGATGGCACCGCCCACCTGGAAAGAAAGATATCCCGTATCGGCGTTGTAAAACAGGCTGCGGATAACCACGTTCAAATCAAAATCTCCATCGGGAAGCAGGTAGCCCACCGCTCCGCTGAACAACCCGCGGTTGCTTTTCTCGTACCTTTCAATCAGTTGCATGGCACTTATTTTAGGTGCTCCTGTCATGCTGCCCGGAGGAAACGACGCTTTCAGGATATTTTCAAAGGTTACTTCCTTTCCGGTTTCGCAGGATACGGTAGAAATCAACTGGAAAACCCCGGGGAATGCATACAGTTTACAG